>JBDNFQ010000359.1:0-8090 GCA_041689715.1 Bacteroidia bacterium | reverse complement strand
ACGGCAAAGTAAAACCAAACTGACATGCTATGCCATAAGGTTTAAAAATTTGGGTATAAGTTGTAATGATGAGCCTATGAAAAGGTACTGAAACACTATTCTTCTCTTCTCCCGATAGTGAAGAATCTGGGGGATATTAATTCTATTTTCTGACTTTTTAGATCCAATAAGACCTGAGGTGTCATCAAAGTTCGCAATAAAATAGGAGAGTGAACCTAATTCATCTATACCCATTCTTACCTTTCCTTTTATCCTTGCTTCCTTTTCTTGTGCCGAAGGAGCTGGTAAATAGTGAATTATGAGACGAGGGGAATGTGAAATAACGAAAATCAATATTCCTATATATAGTTCACTATTGGCCTCTACCTCTCCGAGGAAAATGGAGAGAGGAACTTTTTATTGAAAGCCTAATTTACGCTCACCGTACTTACTTTTTCGCAAATCCATATTTTTCGTGTGAATGTTGATTTCCCTTTTTTTACAATAGAACAATAGTCAGTAACTGTTAGTCCCGATTTTTGGATCACCGCTTCTATATCCGATATAGATACAATAACTACTCGATTTGTTAGCTTGGCTGTAGATCCTATAATGTTGGAGGTTACTTCGTCATCTGAGTGGGAGTAAAGATTATAGGGAAGGTCTATAATAGCGGCGGCGTACTGTGTGTTATGGTCTTTTATATCTAAGCAGTATAAATTGGCAGTATAGTTATAGTATGCAAGATTTTGTCTTGTGTGTAGTATAGCTTTCAAGTTGATGTCGCATCCTGCTATGTCGAATCCAGAACAACATCCTTCTAATACTACTGTTCCCACTCCACAGCAAGCATCCAATATCGTCTTGGTTTTATTCCCTTGGGATGCTACACCCACTAGAGTTTTAGCGATATCCATACTTATTGAATTGCTAAACGAATGAGGTTTTTTTTTGTGCTTATACCAGTCATTGTTATGCTTCGTTAAAATGCCGAAGTGCCAGATATCCTCATAGTGGCCTATAGAGTAAGTTATAGATGGAGTAGTAAAATTTGGGATTCCTTCCATACAAAATCCAACGTCTTTTAATTTCTTGCGTCTTTCGGTACGATCTATAGAGTCACCATTCAAAATCAAGTATTCAGCGGTAAATCCTTCTATGTGAATGTTTTCCTTTTTGATTTTTTCTAATAGTTCGGAGTAGTTTTCTGACGATGAAATAATCTCTAATCTAGTTTTGATAAAAGCACTGATGGAAGGATCTACTTTGATAGGGGAAAACAACAGTTTGTCCTTTTCTTCTGTATCGAATATTTGCCTCGATTCTAACTTGCATAATGCATCAAGATGATAATCATAATTGAAGGTGTACAGGAAGTTTAGATTAGACATTTATAGTGTCGAGTAATTGTGAAATACGTTTTTTCTTCCAAATAACCCAATCAAACATCGGTTGGGAGTGGAAAATTTAGATTGGTTGCCAGATATAGTCCAAGCATACGCATCATATATTTACGATAACATTGCCTGTCTTCTCGCCTGTAATTACGTATGCATACGCTTTAGATATATCTGCCAAAGAATATTCTCGGTCTATCACTGGTTTGAATAGGCCTTGCTCTAAGCGAGTAGTAATGTACGGTATGGTTTTGCTCTTATTAAAGGGAATAGGGAAGATTACTTTTTTGCTAGACCCTAAAGTGAGTAGGGGATAGAATATATTTTGAGCATACGGTCCTAATTCAGAAGAGATATAAATGCCGGTTTCTTTTAATAAGGGCTTACACTTTCCAAAGGTGCTTTTGCCTACGGCATCAAAGATGAAGTCGTATTTACTTGTAGCTGTAGTAAAATCTTCTTGGGTATAATCATACACCTTAGCTGCTCCCAAAGACTGCA
Organism: Bacteroidia bacterium; assembly: GCA_041689715.1. Lineage (GTDB taxonomy): Bacteria > Bacteroidota > Bacteroidia > NS11-12g > UBA9320 > UBA9320. Next base: position 6,213 of record JBDNFQ010000359.1, on the reverse strand, counting down.
TTAGTGCTATGTTTTTAGTATTACAGGTTGCTGTGATTTTGACATCATATTGCTTTACAAACTGAAGTAGAGCAGAACCTATGCCGCCAGTAGCTCCATTTATTAGAATGCTTTGTCCCGGGAGTATCTCCACTTTGTGAATGAAGGAATAGGCATAATGTGCTCCTTCTAAACTTGCTGCTGCTTCTTTATAGCCGATATTCTCTGGGATGGGAAAGAGGTCTTCTTCTATGGCCGTCAGATATTCTGCTTGAGACTCCGCACCTGCGTCGCTAAAACCAAATACAGTATCTCCTATGTTCAGTGACTTCACGGTAGCACCTACTTTTATCACTTCGCCTGCAAAATCTGTCCCGAGGATTATTTTCTTGGGTTTTAATAGTCCTAAAAAAAACCGCATAATGAAAGGCTTTGCCGTAAGGTTAGCACAGTCTGTTCTGTTAACGGTAGTAGCATGCACCTTCACTAATACCATGTTGTCTGCGGGTATTGGTTGGTCAATATCCTCCGTTTTTATGTGACTTGGATTAGTATATTGTCTTCTAATGGATGCTATCATTTTTATAAAAAACTCGTATTATTCAGCTAGTAGCTTATCAGCTATCGCCTGAGTGTCTACTCCATATTGGTCATCACCTTGTGACTTCCATTCCCCAAATTTATCAATGTAAAATTTAACTGTTTTCTCTATTACTTCTTTATAACCGCCATAGAACGTTAATGCCGCTTGTACTTCTTCTTGGTAGGCCGTCTTTTCCAGTTCGCCTGCTATCACCATATCCCAACGCTTGTTCATCTTTCTAGACTTGTCTTTTATTGCGTTATCTGATGATTTGTAAGCCATTAGATAAAGTGAAAGTGCTTTCGCTTCTGGTGTCGGTTTTTCTCTATTCTTTTCCATTTCAGTATCGTTCTTTTATATAGGGCGGCAATATAGGGTGAATAGTTATTTTGGGGAGGTGTTATTCTTTTCTGCTGATTTTCTCTTTGGCTAAAAATATGAAGTTCTAACTCTTTATCTTTCTCTAACTTTTTTTCATTGCTGAAAAAAGTTACAAACCTGCCTGCCGGTCAGGCAGGAAAAGCTAGTAATAACTATGCTTCCCTGCTCTCTGCTTGTGTCTAACAAAATCAAAGCAAATGATGCAGCAGACACGCTCACGCATGGCCTGCAGTTCTGACTGGCCCACACTCGCTTCGCATTATTGTTAAAGGGCTTCTTGATATTTCTAAAGCTTTCATATAGCAAGGACTCTCGCATAAGAAGGTTTTGGTGCTAAAACAAAACAGTGGGAGGGAAGAGCAATGAAAACTGTCTGATCCCGATTTTTATCGGGAGAGTTTTTTCATTGGCGGGCAGAGTTTATGTTTCTTCTTTCACCCTAAAAAAAAATAAGTATTTGCTAATACTTATTTGTAATATCTTGCTTGATAACATAGGTTAAGTAGCCCATTTTTAAAACCTACATTTGCGAGCATATTCAAAACAACTATCACATGTCTTTTAAAGCTTTAGGATTAGCTCCTTATATAGTAAGATCAATAGCCAAGCAAGAGTATAAACTGCCGACTCCCATTCAGGAGCAGGCAATACCCGTTATCTTACAAGGGAAAGACGTATTGGGCATAGCTCCTACAGGTTCTGGAAAAACAGCAGCCTATGCACTTCCTATTATTCAAAACTTAGAAGGCAAAACCACTACAAAGAATAGACATATCAATGTGTTGGTTTTAGTGCCTACGAGAGAATTAGCTATTCAAGTGGAAGATGTATTTCGTTCGTTTACACAAGAGCTACCTTTTCGTCTTAAATCTATGGCGGTACATGGAGGTGTTTCTATAAATCCGCAAATGATGGGGATGCAGCATCTCAATGTATTGGTAGCTACTCCTGGCCGTTTACTCGAGCTCAAGGAATCTAATGCTATGCATTTTGATAGTCTTAGTACGCTGATACTAGATGAAGCGGATAAGATGCTAAATTTAGGTTTCAAAGAGGAAATGGATCGCATTTTTGCACTCTTACCTGCAAGACGTCAAAATCTATTATTCTCTGCTACGTTAAGCCCAGAAGTAGAAGCGGTAGAACGCGTTTTATTAAAGAATCCTATAGTAGTCAAGATAGAGGCTAAGCAATTGGATTTAGATCTAATTAACTTAGTAGGATACGCCGTTTCTCCAGAAAAGAAAGGCCCATTACTTCGCCACTTAATCAAAAGCAACGATTGGAAACAAGTCCTGGTATTTACCTCGTCTGTATATCAGGCAGATCTAGTTGCAGATAAATTAAGAAACAATGGTATAGATGCTACTGCAATACACAGTAAAAAAAGTCAGGGGAGTAGAACCGATTCTTTGACCAAATTTACGAACGGAAAGTTACGTGTACTTGTGTCTACAGACTTACTAGCCAGAGGAATAGACATTGCCTTTTTGCCTCACGTTATCAATTATGAATTACCTAGATCTCCAAAAGACTTTGTACACAGAATAGGTAGAACAGGGCGAGCAGAAAACCCGGGCGATGCGATAACGTTTGTTAGTCAAGAAGATCAACATCATTTTGGCGTGATTCAAAAGAAAATGAAACGTACGGTAGATATGATAGATTCAGATACCCTCGATTTCTGATAAGTCAGATAGTAATACTTTCGTTTTTGAAGCGTATTCGATATACTTACTTCAATTTCTTTTTTAGATAACCACTCCAGTCTTTCCTCATTTTTAGGCATAATATCCCTACATAGCCTAGTGCCATTAGAAAAGTAATTTTTTGTAGTAAAGGAAGTGCAATTAGACCTATTCTCGTATAGTATATGAAGATATTTGCGGCGATTAAGAGTAGGAGTAAGCGTCCAGATTTCTTAAATGGTACAAGATCACCCTTGAAGATATGACGTGCGATACCAACGATAGGCAATAGTCCAAATACCAAAGCAAGCAGAAGCATACTGTTATGAAATGGAGTAAATATCAAGATGGCACATATACTAGATAGAAGTCCTAATGTAGGAATTCCTCGCTTCCAAAACTTGGAGAGGTGAAAGTGCATACTAAAGAGATAGTAGAATAAGGCTAGGCATAGACAGGCGATGACCATAGCGACTATGGCATATGGTCTACCCTCGTTTATTTGGCCATTGATAGCTAAAGTAGAAGAAAGGTCGCAACAATAATTATGGAGCCAGCTAAAGCCTACGAAGTCCACATTGGCAAGGTGCCCTCCAGAGTATTGAGATGCTGCTATCAGAAATAGAATGAAATATAGCACAAATCCAAAGGGAGGAGTGAGGTATGCGTTTTTATTGGATAGAATGTGATTCAATGGAGTACGAATCTAACACAACATGAGAAGAAGAAGTAAAAGACCCTATAATTAGATAATTATTAACTGAAGATCTTGTGCTATTTCTTAAGCAAACGCACTCCTAAACCTAGCTGAACACCATTGCTATAGAAGCTCATCTTATTGTCACTTAGAACTAAAATTCTTCGAGTAGTACTATCAGAACTTAAAGTGGAGGTAGCTAGGTTTATGGAAATACTGCCGCCAGTAGATGTGCCACCTGCAGAAGCGTATCCAGAAGGTATGGCATTAAAACCGTAGTTATCTGTTCCGTTTCCATCTTGATCTTGAGATTCGCCATCTACAAAGTATGGACCCCATTTAGTAGTAGCTTTGAGAGCCGTGCCTTCGTTACCTTGATGACCATTTTTTGAGAGAAACTCCTTAAGGTCTAGTAGATCTTGTTCCGATGGAATTTTCCACCCTTCGGGAGCTAACTTGCCAGATAAGATAGCGTGCTCATTATACAAGCAACCAAAATAGTCAAAAGGTAATTCCTCGTCATAAAAATCATTTAAATCTGCTGTGCTAGACCATTGAAAGTATGGAATACCTGTAATCCTATGGTGCCAGTCTTCTCCAAATTTCCACTCGGTGATAGGAGTTCCATCATTAAATTGAGTGGCTTTAAAATTTTCTGCCATCCAAGTCTGAGTTCCTATGGTTACCGTTTTATAGCTATTACCTTCTACATCTATCATAGTTTGATCTGTAGCGTCATCTGACGGAATAACGGGCCCAGTATCTTGACAACTAGTAAAGGTGAACGCTGTAAGTATGCAGAAAGAAATAAGTAAGATATTTTTCATGATTTGGTTCTAGTGCTAGGCAATGATAATTTAGAAAGTTATGACTAAGAAATGAATGCAGTTATTTGACTATCAGTTGACAGTGGCTTTGTAAGACGCACTTTTGTTTGTCTATTTTACCTCAATCTTATCTATTTTCAACTCAAAGCTTTCTGCTTTTTTATTGCCAATAAGAAAGGCAATTTCTTCTATCTGAGAGTGTTCGAAGTTGGGGATGTTGAGTTTCCTGCCTCGATATGACGGGTACATTTTGGCTAGAGGAATTTCGAGGGTCTGCCACTCTCCGCTAGTTTGGAAGGTGTTAATGTACGAGTAGTACTGATTTAGTTTGTCCTTTACTCTAAATTGGTACTTTTTACCATCTCCTTTAATACGGAGCACTATGCTTTGATTTTTAGACACTTCCATAGTGCTGAAGCGATACCTTAGAGATGAGAATCCGCCGTTATTTTCTGTAGAGACGGTGCCAGAATACACCCCATTCCCTTCATCGTCTACCTCTAGTTTGCCTTGAGAAAGGCCGCCCATGACTCCATCATCTACTACTCGCCAGTTGGTGGTAGAAACTTCTTTTTGAAAATCGTAAATAATGGAAGGTGTTGTAGTGTTTAACAAAATGAATAAGAAAATAAATAACATTTGTAGGTATAACAGCGTAAACCATATTTTGGTTTCTGTAGTGCGTAGACTACTCCCTCACCCGCATAAACCTACACTGTACTATGGCATCTACTAAGATTTTAGTCTCTACACATTTAAATAGCATAGGATCAGTCAACTTTTTAAAGAGTAAGAATAAAGTTGGTCATTTCATTTCTCTTTTACGAAATTAAACCTTCCTCCCCCTTGTTTTAATACCATAGAATTGTCCGCAGGATCAAACTCCAGAACAACACCGGCCGGTTCAAATTTAAATTTACCTTTTTCCGTGGCTTCAAGTCTGAACGAAGATTGACCTGTGGCCTGAGCTGTTAGTATCTTACCCTCTTTTGTGACTGTTATTTTTAGAGGAAGATCCTTACTGGAATAGGTTCCTAAATATGGATCTAAATCTTTTGTGCTTAGCTCATAGACTTTAAAACTAGGGATTTCGTAGGACTTATTAAAAACGGCACTTAAGAGAGCTATTGAAATATTATTATTCTCGTAGTTGCTTCCGTTGGAGGTGAAAGCAAATGAGACTTTCTCGTCTATGAAATAGCCAAACACTGAGCTAAAACCATCTATGCCACCTGTATGCCCTAAGCCTTTCTTGTCATTAAACGGCATTTGGAAAAGCCCCATTCCGTAATTGTCGTTTAAGGTTTTCATTTTTGCTACACTGGTATTGGAAATAATTTTATTGCTGAAAAGTGCATCTGCAAATAGTGTTAAGTCACTTGGTGTAGAAATCACACCGCCGGCACCCATAGGAACTGACATATCAGTTTCAGTTCGTTTCTCCCATTCTCCGTTATATGAGTAAGAATTCGCTTCATTTTTAGCTAGATTTATTGAGCTTCCAAAGCTTGTGTTCTTTAGCCCAATGGGGCTAATAATTTTCTCAGTTAAGACTTCTGAATATGATTTATCATAGATCCGTTCTAGGATATAGCTCAGAAGCACATAGTTGGAATTACTGTATTCTGCTTTTTTATCAGGCTTAAAGTCACTTCCTGCTTTTTGAATAATTTGAAGCATTTCTTCCTGTGATTTCTGTTGAGTGCTCCATTTTAGATAGTCCTCATCATTGGTGAAATTATGTATACCACTTCTATGGTTCAGCAGATTACTGACAGTGATTTTGGAGGCATTCTTTATATCTAAAAAATACTTGTCTAGTTTTGTGTCAAGAGATAATTTATTCTCTTCTATAGCCTTGAATACTAATGTACTTGTAAATGTTTTAGAGATAGAACCTATTCTATATTTGGTGTTTTTGTCAGGTTTTGTCTTATCCCGTATTATTCATAAGAGATCAGAATATGGCAAGATACGTTTTTTAGGATATTTTTTGAGCTTTGAGTCTTAAGTGGTTGACATATACAAAACAAAGAGATATAGTTTTAGTTGAATTTT
>JBDNFQ010000358.1:0-5646 GCA_041689715.1 Bacteroidia bacterium | reverse complement strand
GCTGTAGGATCAAAAGGCTGCACCATAGGAGGGAGAGTTCCGGGAGGTTGGTAGTACATATCGCTCATAGCATATGCAGAGGTATTGGCCATGGCTTCTGCAGGATCTACATCTTCTCCATAGAAGTTAGTTACTATACTCACACCCATCAGACTTTTGGATAGTTGCTTCTCTATACCCGGAGACTGACCCGTCCATCGCTCCATTCTACTTGTGATGTCTTTTTCTACTACTTCAGCTGGCATTCCTGGATAGAGTGTCAGGATTTGCATTGCAGATTTTTTGAACTGCGGAAGAATATCTACAGGCATTCGCGGTATGAGCACTGCAGATAGCACCGCAACTACTACTACCAGTACGAATACTAGGTATGGATTTTTAAACGATAATTTTATCATTGGCTAAGAATGTGCAATATCCATTTTTAAGTTGGAGAGGCTAATTATATGGGAGACAATGTAGCTTTTCGTAACATCTCAATATGCGGAATGTCATCCTCCAGATATATTTCGCTGACTTGCTTGAAATCAAACCGATTATACAAACTCTTAAGATGCTGTTGAGCAGAGATGCGGCTTAAGAAAGCAGGAGTTGTTATATTTGTGTCAATGAAAATTTTCAAAAATATATTGTTACTTTGTCTTTTAGGTGCAAGTGCATTTGTAATTACATCTTGTAAAGAGGATAAGCCAGATGAAGAACCTATTCCAACAGCAGAGGACTGTATATTGTCAAATATATCTGAGGTGAATGATTCTACATCTGAAGATAGTAAGTTTGAGTATAGTGTTTTGGGAAAATTGACTCGATATCAAAGTCTAGCTACAGCTGTTACTTTTAATTATGAAAACGACAGGCTAATCAATGTCTTGTTTGATGGCGGTTCCGCAACTTTTGAATATGGTAGCAATTATTATTTAACCCAGGGGTTGCGTTTGTAACTTGAATGTGGCATTATCAATCAGTCCAGAGGAGTATAACCTATTTACTTATGAAGGAGAAAACCTCTCTGAAATAGAATATCATTTTTCGAGCAAAGATTCATTTGTTTACAAGACCCGTTTTTTTTTATGTAGAAAGTAATATCTCATTGGTAACTGATGGCAGATATAATAAATATACACAAGAAACCACATTGGATACTTCAGTATATAGAATAAGTACTGACGATAAAAAAAGTATCTTTCAGAAGGATTTTGCAACCATGTTTTGGGTTTTTATAGAGTACGGGGATTTGAATGTACTGTGTGGAAATAATATTACTTCTTATACTGCAGTTTCGCCTTTTCATGAAGATTTAGAGGTGTCAATTTCATATGAATATAATGAACATGGATATCCGACTAAAAGCACTAAGACTGGATTTTCATCAGATAACATATTGCTATACACATATGAGTGCAATTGATGACTAATCACTTATAATTATCCTTCCCGTAACATCTCAATATGCGGAATGTCATCCTCCAGATACATTTCGCTGACTTGCTTGAAATCAAATCGATGATAGAAACTCTTAAGATGCTCTTGTGCTGAGATCCGGATGTCTTGCTTGCCCAAGGTATGCGTAATGAAGTCTATGCTTGTAGTCATGAGATCATTCCCCACATTAGTGCCTCTATATTCTTTAGATACTGCTACTCTGCCTATCGCTATCTCGGGATACGATATGCCTGGGGATACTATTCTGATGACTGCGGCTACTTTATCATCTATAGTCCCATATACGTGATAGGAGTGGAGGTCTTTGTGATCTGCATCTTGATAGGGGCAGTCTTGTTCTACTACAAAAATAGCTATACGCAAAGACAGAACATGATGATACTCTAGAGCGGTGAGTTCCTCAAAGTGTTTTATGGTCCAATGTATTTTGTGCTTCATGACGTAGTGTCAAAAGTACGAATAGGAATTGCATAAAAAAGCCCTCATTCACCACGGCGAACAAGGGCTTTATCTAAACAAAGACTAAATCAAAGTTTAAGCTCTTATTGTGATTTCAGACTATCCGATCTTTGGCGGACTGTGTCAGAAAACTACTTAAATAATCGTGCTATTTTTACACTTGCCTTATCACTGAGCCAATACATTACTGGTACTATTATCAATGTGAGGAATGTAGCAAAGATTAATCCGAAGATTACGGTCCAGGCCATAGGTCCCCAGAAGCTTGCATTATCTCCTCCCATATAAAACTCTGCGTCAAACTTAGTGAGCAGTGTATAGAAATTGATATTAAGCCCGATTGCCAGTGGGATAAGACCCAGTACGGTGGTGATGGCAGTAAGAAGTACAGGACGCAATCTTGTACGGCCGCCATCTACTATGGAACTCAATATCTCAGACTCTGGAAGTCTATCTTCATCTGAGAGACCCAGCTCTGCTCGTTTTCTTTTACGCAGTAAGTTGGTATAGTCTATCAATACAATAGCATTATTTACTACTACACCTGCTAGAGATATAATCCCAATACCACTCATCATTATAGAGAAGGGCATTTTGAATATACCAAACCCTAAGAATACTCCGATAGTACTGAAGAGTACAGAGAACATTATTATGACAGGACCTACGATAGAGTTAAACTGTGTTACTATAATCAAGAATATTATAAATACCGCCAAGATCATAGCTCCTACCAAAAAGTCTGTAGAAGAAGATTGCTCTTCTTGCTCACCGGTAAATTTGAAGGAATACCCCTCTTTCATTTCGTGATCCTCGAGTAATTCTTTAAACTTACCTACTATCTCATTCGCATTGCCCCCTACTTCTACCTCAGAGAAGATAGTAATTACTCTATCCATGTCTCTCCGTTTCACGGTGCCGTAAGTGGAGTTATAGTCTATACTTGTAACGGCCGATATAGGTACTTGCGAGATTTTGCCTGTAGCCATATTACGGAAGGTAATAACAGTGTTTAGTAGATTCTCTAGATTATAACGGTAGTTCTCTTGGAAACGTAACTGAACCTCGTAGTCATCCTCACCATCTTTATATTTGGTAATTTCTTTTCCTAGAAGTGCTGTGCGTAGTGTGCTAGCTATCTGCATAGTACTAAGTCCAAAACGACGTGCAGCTTCTCTATTTATGGTGATCTCAAGCATAGGCTTACCAAGTTCAAGATCTGTTTTTAGTTGATCTACCTTAGGGATATTGGCATCTTCCATCTTCTTTTTGATTTTTTCTACCTCTTTTATTAGGGTTAGATAATCTTCTCCTTTTACCTCTACGTTAATAGGTTTACCTACTGGAGGTCCTACGGCATCTTTAGCAAATGTGAGTTCGGCTTCTGGGAAATCTTTACAGGCTTCTTTGATGTCTGCCATAATATCGAAGGTGCTCACATCTGTCAGGAATACACGTTTTTGAAACTCTAAAAAGGATACAGTGATACGCCCCTTGTTGGGAGATGACCCACTTTGTGCACCCGCATTTGGGTCAGCGGTTTTTTCACCTACCTGAGCTAAAACAGCTTCTACTATGACTTTGTTCGGTTCTACAGCGGCTATTATTCTCTTTTCTAGTTTCTTAGTAATCTCATTGGTCTTTAGTATATCGGTACCTAGTGGTGCTTCTATGTAAACATTTACATACTTAGGCTCACCATCTGGGAAGAAAACGATAGGTGCTCCACTATTGACAAAGAAAACTACAGAGCCCACCATCAAAAAAAGAGTGGCTATAAAAAACCATACAGGTCTCCAGCCTTTAAGAGCGTAGCTTGCTATATTGGCATATCCACTTTCTAGTCTTGGCATTAGATTAGCCATAAAGTAATTGCCGCCAGGAGTAAGGATAAATCTGTTTAGAACAGAAAATAATACTCCTGTAATAAATAAGCCTCCTAATAAAGCAGCCTTTTCACTTAAAAGAAGTAGAATGCCAAGAACAGTTGCTATTGCCATTCGTATCCAGAATCCTTTTGCTTTGGTTTTTTCGGTCTTGCCTATTTTCATCCAATCTGCAGCTAGTACAGGGTTAACCACTAGGGCCACAAATAAGGAAGAGGATAGTACGATGATGAGGGTGATAGGAAGGAATTTCATGAATTCTCCTATGAGATCTTTCCAGAATAGGAGCGGCACAAATGCAGCTACTGTAGTGGCTGTAGAAGCGATGATAGCTGTAGCTACTTCTCCTACTCCTTCATTAGAGGCTTCAACTGGACTTTTACCTTCACCCCGCAGTCTGTATATATTCTCTACGACTACGATGCCATTATCCACTAGCATACCCAGTGCGAGTATGAGAGAGAATAGTACCATCATATTCAGAGTATTACCACCAAAGTTTAGGATGGCTATACCCATAAGCATGGATAGTGGAATAGCTATACCGACAAATAGTGAGTTGCGTAATCCCAAGAAGAAAACAAGTATTATTACCACGAGAATGACACCCATGATAATACTGTTCTCCAAATTGCTCACCATGTTTTTGGTGTTCTTACTCTGGTCATTTGTTATGGTTATTTCCAAGTCTTTTGGAAGTGTATGTTTTTGTGCTTGGGTTATTATTTGCTGTATCCCTTCTGCTGCATTTATAAGATTTGAACCACTTTTTTTCTTAATGTCTAGAGCTATTACAGGATTTTGATTTAGTCGAGCAAATGAAGTTGGCTCCTTTTGGCCAAACTTTACTGTGCCTATATCACGTAGGTATACAATGTTTTGAAACTCATTTTTGATAATAACATCGAGGATGTCTCTGTAGTCGTTAAACTCACCATCTATACGTACATTCCTACGGGTGACATCTGAGCCTTCTATACTTTTGATGTCGCCTCCAGACATAGTGAGGTTTTCTCCTTTTATAGCATTCTCTACATCATTAAGTGAAATCTCAAGTGACTCCATCTTCACTCTATCTATGGAAATTTCTACTTCTTCCTCTGTAAGTCCTGATATATCTGCTGCACTTACTTCTGATAGTGCTTCGAATTTATCTTGTAAGTACTCCGCAAATTCTTTTAGCTTGTTTTGGCTGTAATCTCCTGAGAGGTTTACGTTCATCACAGGGATATCACTAAAGTTAAGCTCAGATACACTAGGATCTACAGGTAGGTCACTCGGTAAGTTAGCCTTTGCTCTATCCACAGCATCTTTCACTTCTTGCAGTACTTCTGCGGTAGGGTTGTCTAGTTCAAACTCTGCTACAATGATGGAGAAATCCTGAATACTAGTAGATGTTAACTTCTTCAGTCCATCTATGGTATTGATTTCTTTTTCCAAGGGTCGAGAGACTAGGTTTTCTATATCTATGGGTGAGTTACCTGGATATGGGGTGTTAATGAAAATCGTAGGTTGCTTGATCTCCGGGAAACTTTCCTTGGGCATACTCGTGTAGCTGATAAGACCGATAATGACGATAATCACCATCATCACATATACACTGGTCCGGTTGGTTACGGCCCAAGCCGATATACCGAAGTGTTTTATTATTTCTTTTTTCTTTTCTAACATATGAATGAATTAATGAATAATTGGATAACGGAATATTTTGAGATCGTCTTATTCGTGTTTTTTACTATTTTTTCTAGCCGTAGCTACTATTTTTAAAATTTGGGTAGACTCTAAAATGAGTACTTCAAGTTTTTTAGAATCAAGGAACTTACCTTTTTTCAGTACCTCAAGCCAATAAACCGTTTCG
>JBDNFQ010000357.1:0-8314 GCA_041689715.1 Bacteroidia bacterium | reverse complement strand
CCACTTGCTAGCTCACCCGTACCAGCAGGAAGCAGTATATCTCCTTTGTTTACTAAGGTTTCTATGTGTGTCGTGGTGGTGTGGTGCATGTACATATCTAAGTCCATAGCTGGAGCAAAGTACACAGGGCAGTCAGCAGATAGGTAGGTAGCTAGCAATAGATTATCGCAATATCCATTGGCCATTTTTGCCATAGTATTAGCAGTGCAAGGAGCTATTACAAATAAGTCTGCCCATTTGCCTAGTTCTACGTGATTGGTCCATTCGCCAGTTTCTTTCACAAAAAAATGCGAATAAATCGCATTTTTAGATAAGGTAGAAAGTGTAAGTGGAGTAACAAAATCTAGAGCACTTGGTGTGCAAATTACTCGTACTTCAGCACCTTCTTTCACGAATAGTCTGATGAGTGTAGAAGCTTTGTAGGCTGCTATACCACCAGTAATTCCAAGAAGTATTTTTTTGTTATTTAGACTCTTCTTTTGCAGGATTTCTGAAATAAATTTTATTCGCTAAAAATTCTTCAATAGCTATAATAGTTGCTTTTGGTAAACTTTCGTAGTACTTAGATATTTCTATTTGCTCTCTGTTTTCGAAAATCTCTTCCAAGTTATCGTGCTCAGAAGCAAACTCATCTAATTTAGCCACTAGTTCTTCTTTCATAGTAGAAGAAATTTGGTTAGCTCTTTTAGAGATAATAGCAACAGACTCATACAAATTTTGTGTACGGTCACTAAACTCACGTGTGTCGCGAGTGATGGTTGAATTTGGAATTTCTACTTCGTTGTTCGTCATAATTATTATGTTATTTTAAGTTGGTAACCTCAGTCAGTTGGGCTTCGGTTTTTTCTTTAATTTTTATTATTTCCCTAGTGTATTCGCCATTTTTAGCAAATTCTTTATTAAATGAAGTTATCTTCTCTAAGGTGTCTAAATAGCGTTCTTCTTGCTTATTAACTATACTATTGCGGGCGTACTCATAGGAGGCATCTACTATTAAAAAGCTCAATTCAGTACGGTTTATCATGTCTGGATAATCATCTAAAGCATTGCTACAAGATACCATTGCACTTTTATAGTATCCTAAACTATGGTATAGCTTAGCACTTTCGTATATTTTTTTGAGTATTTGAGCTCTGAGTACATCTATTTTCTCGTTGCAGTTAGCCACATAAGTACTGTTAGGATACTGGTTTATAAAACTTTGCATATCATTGATAGCATTTTTAGTCTGAGTCTGGTCTAGCTCATACGGCATAGATTTTTTAAACTTACACAGGGCTGACATATAAATAGCTTCCTCTTTTTTGGGACTAAGAGCATAGGTTACTGAAAAGTTATTGAAGTGGTAACCAGCTAGCAAATACTCAGCATTCCCGTAGTATGTATATGCGTACAGATAGTAGATTTCCTCTCGCTCGGGTTTGCCATAGTATAGACCCAAAAGCTCTTCTAATAAAGGAAGAGCTCTCACATAGTCCTTATTTTGGTAGTACTTTTTAGCAGCTTCCAACTTCTCTGTATACGTTCCGTTTTTCAGAACCTTTTGGTAGCTAGAGCAACCGATTGCATTTACTGCTATTAATATGTATAGTAAATATTTCAATGAAAATGGCTGCAAACTTAGGTTTTTTTATGTTTATTACGCAGGGTTAACGAGATAGTTACAAAAGATATTCTACCACAGATACTACTATTATGCGAATATCTTTTAAATACTAGAGCTATTTGAGTTGTGATAAGGTGGTTAATCCTGCTATTTTTGCAGCACATTTAGTTGATATTTAATGGATTTATTTGAAAAAATAGCTGCGAAAAAAAGCCCACTGGGGCAATTTGCTGATGAGGCTCATCATTACTATACGTTCCCTAAGTTAGAAGGAGAGCTTGCACCTAGAATGATTTTTAGGGGTAAAGAAGTGTTAAACTGGAGTTTGAATAACTACCTAGGTTTAGGTAATCACCCAGAGGTAAGAAAAGCAGATGCAGATGCAGCTGTTGCTTGGGGATGTGCTTACCCAATGGGAGCTCGTATGATGTCTGGCAATACAGATCCTCACGAAGAGTTGGAAAGACAACTTGCTGCCTTTGAGCAAAAAGAAGATGCAATCTTACTTAACTTTGGATATCAAGGTATATTATCTGCTATCGATGCTTTAGTAGACCGAAGAGACGTAATAGTATACGATGCAGAATCGCATGCTTGTATTATAGATGGAGTAAGATTACACCAAGGTAAGCGTTTTGTTTATGGTCATAATGATATTGAAAACCTAAAACGCCAATTAGTAAGAGCAGAAAAAATGGCCAACGAACAAGGTGGTGCCATTTTGGTAATTACAGAAGGTGTATTTGGAATGAGCGGGAACCAAGGTTCACTAAAAGAAATAGTTGCTCTTAAGTCTCAGTTTAATTTCAGATTAATGGTAGACGATGCTCACGGTTTTGGTACTTTAGGACCAAACGGTGAAGGTGCGGGCGTAGCACAAGGTATACAAGAGGGTATAGATGTTTACTTCTCTACTTTTGCTAAGTCTATGGCTTCTATCGGAGCATTCATAGCAGGCGATAAAATGATGATTGATTATCTGAGATATAGTATGCGTTCTCAAATATTTGCCAAATCTTTGCCAATGGTGTTTGTACAAGGTGCATTAAAAAGACTAGAAATGCTAAGAACTCAGCCGGAGCACAAAGCAAATCTTTGGAAAATCACAGACGCACTTCAAGGTGGGCTGAAAAAAGAAGGATTTAATATTGGTACTACCACTTCTTGTGTTACTCCAGTTATATTAAAAGGCGACGTTCCAGAGGCTACACACCTTACTCGTGACCTAAGAGAGAATTATAATATATTTTGCTCCATAGTAGTATATCCTGTAGTGCCTAAGGATGTTATTATGCTTAGACTTATTCCTACTGCAGCACACTCATTAGAAGATGTGGCAGAGACTATAAGAGCATTCCAAGATATAAAAGGTAAACTCGCAGCAGGTGAGTACAAAGCAGAAACTCTAGCGTCATTTAACTAGGATATTTGCTTAAGCAATTAAAATCATATTTAGCAATTTCAAATTTCGAAAGGAGGGGGTTATTCGCCCTCCTTTTTGTTTTTATACTTGCTGCTACTTATTACTATCTTGTAAGAGAATATGGCGAAGTAGCTCCCCAAGTTGATCGTCAAAAAATAGCTGATTTTCAGGCTCATATTGATAAGAGTTTAAATGAAAATAAGTCTTTTGATAAGGGAGATGATGAAGGAAAATATGTACGTGAGCAAGAAAATCTTCTTGCATTTGACCCCAATACAGATGGATTCAAAGAATTATTAAAAAAGGGTGTACCTTACGGTGCAGTAAAAAATATGGTAAACTATCGTGAAAAAGGAGGTGTATTTAGAAAGAAAGATGATCTAAAGAAACTCTATAGTATAGATGAAGAGTTGTATGCAGAGCTAGCACCCTATATTCAACTACCAGATGGGTTTCAATACGAAGAAAAACAAGATTGGCCAAAAAAGGAGAGCTATAAGCTTGAGCCCAAAAAACTAATTCTAGTGGACATTAATTCGGCTACGGCAGAAGAACTGCAGACGATAAGTGGAATAGGACAGTTCTACGCCAAAACAATACTGGAACGAAGAACTAACCTTGGCGGCTTTTATTCTAATGTGCAATTAGACGAGGTCTATGGTTTATCTCCTGAAACCATAGCTAACATTATTCCACATTTGGTTTTTGACTCTAAGTGCATTAAACTATTAGCTATTAATACCCTACAGTACGAAGGTTTAGCCAAACATCCCTATCTTAGTTATGCAGAAGCAAAGGCTATAGTAAATTACAGGGAACAGCACGGCGTGTATAAAGATACCAAGCAGCTAGAAGAGCTTCGCGTATTTAAGGGTAAAAGTATTAGTAGATTATTACCTTATTTAGACCTAAACTAATGTCTATATGCACATCAGCAGGTGTATCATTGCACCTCAAGTTAAATTGCAATAAAGTATGAATTTCAGTCATTCAGAATCTCAAATAATGGTTCGTCAAGCAGCAAAGGATTTTGCTGAAAAATATATCAGACCGCACGTGATGGAGTGGGATGAGTCTCAGCATTTCCCTAGAGAAGTTTTTCAAAAGATGGGAGAGCAAGGCTTTATGGGTATTTTGGTGCCAGAAGAGTACGGCGGGTCAGGCTTAGGCTATTTTGAGTATGCTGCAGTAATAGATGAAATTTCACAAGTATGTGGATCAGTTGGACTTTCTACAGCCGCACATAACTCTTTGTGTACTGGGCATATCCTGTATTTTGCCAATGAAGAGCAGAAGAAGAAGTACTTGCCTAAATTAGCATCGGGTCAATGGATAGGTGCTTGGGGACTAACAGAGCCAAATACAGGTAGTGATGCATTAAGAATGACAACCGTTGCTAAAAAAGTGGATGGTGGATTTGTGTTAAATGGTGCTAAAAATTGGATTACACACGGCATTTCTAGTGACGTAGCTGTGGTACTAGCACGTACAGGAGAATTGTTAGAAAGTAGAGGCATTACAGCCTTTATAGTAGAGCGTGGT
The DNA here is from genome assembly GCA_041689715.1 of Bacteroidia bacterium. GTDB lineage: Bacteria > Bacteroidota > Bacteroidia > NS11-12g > UBA9320 > UBA9320. Next base: position 3,743 of record JBDNFQ010000357.1, on the reverse strand, counting down.
ACAGCAGGGTTCAAAGGAGGTAAAAAAGAAAATAAGCTTGGAATGAGAGCGTCAGAAACTGCAGAGATGATTTTTGAAGATTGTTTCGTATCTGATGATAATGTCATTGGTGAAGTAGGAGAAGGTTTTATACAAGCAATGAAGATATTGGATGGCGGAAGGATTTCTATCGCAGCATTATCTTTAGGTATTGCTAGAGGGGCTTATAAAGCTGCATTGCAATATAGTAAAGAAAGAGAGCAATTTGGGCAGCCTATATCTAGTTTTCAAGGTATAAGTTTTAAGCTGGCAGATATGGCTACAGAAATAGAAGCATCTCAATTACTTATTGATCAATCTTGTTATCTGAAAAATGAGGGCAAACCGCTTACCAAAGAGAGTGCAATGGCTAAGTACTATGCAAGCGAAGTAGCAGTAAGAGTAAGCACAGATGCAGTACAGATATTTGGAGGTTATGGCTATACAAAAGATTTCCCTGTTGAGAAATTTTATAGGGATTCAAAGTTGTGTACAATAGGAGAAGGAACTTCAGAGATACAAAAAATTGTAATTTCTCGTCAGATATTAAAATAAGGTAGTACGAATAATAAATATAATTCTAAATTTGCAGTCCTTTAAAAGAAATGTTACTAATTAATCTAAAAGAAAACGATACGATCGATAAGGCTTTAAAAAAGTACAAGAAGAAATTTGAAAAAACGGGTGTCATCAAGGAATTGAGAGATAGACAGCAGTTTACCAAACCTTCTGTAAAAAGAAGAAAGCTAGTAATCAAAGCTAAGTACAAGCAATCTTTGAATAATCCTAAATAAGGATATTTAAATTTATCTTTTTTATTCTTCACGATATAAGTAATTTGGGCACCATTCTATGAGTGCCTTTTTGCGTTATATAAAATCTTTTTCTGATTATCTGCTCAAAGAGCGTAATTACTCAGTACATACTCACGAATCGTATGTAAGAGACGTATCACAGTACATTACATTCTCTGCTGTGCACGAAGAAAATGCTGAAGTGCCCAATGCTAAGTCTCTTCGTAAGTGGTTGAGGGAGTTGTCTAAGAACAATATTTCGAGTAAGTCCATTCATCGCAAAGTAAGTTCGGTGAAAGCATATGCCAGATTTCTCGCTATTAGTAAAGTGGTGGCAGAAGTGCCTTCTCTGGAGGTGCAACTTCCCAAAATTAAAAACAGATTACCCAGTTATGTAAAGGAAAGCGAATTGTCTCAGCTCCTGGAAGGACTAGAAAATAAAATAGTTGATTATACAAGTGCTCTGGAGCATATTATCTTAGCTACTTTTTATCATACCGGAATTCGTCGAAGTGAGTTAATACATCTTACTGCTCATGACTTAAATGTAGTGAAGTCAGAATTGAAAGTTTTAGGTAAGGGGAATAAAGAAAGGATTATCCCGCTCAACAAAGAGATATTACAACAGATTGATCGATTTTTAAAAATAAAATCAGAAAACGACATTGGAGGTAATTATATTTTCTGTAAATTCGAAGGAGAGAAGTTAAGTGAAAAATGGGTGTATAGTTTAATCAAAAAACTCTTATCCAGTACTTTTGTTGACAAGAAAAGCCCGCATATACTAAGGCATACATTTGCTACGCACCTGTTACAGAATGGAGCAGATATAAATGCCATAAAAGAGTTGTTGGGCCATAGCAGCTTAAGTGCCACCCAGATTTATGCTCATAATGACATAGCTCAGCTAAAGAGAGTATATAAGGAAACGCATCCCTTCTCGGATTAGTTTTAAATTAGAGTAAACATAAAAACAGAAAAACCATGAACACACAAATTCAATCAATCCATTTCAAAGCTGATCAAAAGCTAAAGAGTTTTATAGAGAAAAAATTAGAGAAGTTAGAGACGTTCTATGATGGCATACTAGATGCACAGGTTTTTTTAAAAGTAGAAAACACATCTGTAAAAGACAACAAGCAAGTAGAAATAATACTAAATGCTAAGCAGAATAGTTTTATTCAAAAAGAGACATCTCAATCCTTCGAGGCTGCCACAGATATAGCTATAGAGTCGCTCAAGACTCAACTTAAGAGGTATAAAGGCAAGTTAGTTTCAAGCTAATTAGTCTTGAAATTGCTGGGATATTCACTTCCTTCAAAAAAAAAGTACTTTTTTTTATTTATTCTATTTGTACTTATCAAAAATAATTTACCTTTGCAATCCTTAAAACAAGTGGGATTAGTAAAAGTATAAAGTTCTTTGATTTAAACCGCTAATTTTAAACATATTGCCGCCTTAGCTCAGTTGGTAGAGCAGCTGATTTGTAATCAGCCGGTCGTTGGTTCGAGTCCAATAGGCGGCTCAATTTTTTGATGGGGAGATACCAGAGCGGTCAAATGGGGCAGACTGTAAATCTGCTGTTTCGGCTACGTAGGTTCGAATCCTACTCTCCCCACTTAAAAAAAGTAAACAATATGTATGCGGGAGTAGCTCAGTTGGTAGAGCGACAGCCTTCCAAGCTGTAGGTCGCGGGTTCGAGCCTCGTCTCCCGCTCAATGCTTTTGGGTGTAAGCTCTGAAAGCTTGCAAAGCATGGGTTTTGCATTTTTAGTTCGAGTTAAGAAATGGGTGTTCTCGTTTCCTCTTGTTCTACACCACTGCATAGGTTAGTTTTATATAAGCCGACGTAGCTCAGGGGTAGAGCGTTTCCTTGGTAAGGAAGAGGTCGTGGGTTCAATTCCCATCGTTGGCTCTACATTTATTAATAAAAAAAGAAAGAATAAGTTAATTTATCATGGCAAAAGCACAATTTGATCGTTCGAAAGAACACGTAAACATTGGAACTATCGGGCACGTAGATCACGGTAAAACTACCTTGACTGCAGCGATCAGTTCTGTACTCGCTGGTCAAGGACTAGCGGAAAAAACAGATTTCAGTACTATTGATTCTGCTCCAGAGGAAAAGGAAAGAGGTATCACTATCAACACTGCTCACATTGAGTATGAGACACTCGCAAGGCATTATGCCCACGTAGATTGTCCTGGTCACGCTGACTATGTTAAAAACATGGTTACAGGTGCTGCCCAAATGGACGGTGCTATTCTTGTGGTAGCAGCGACTGATGGTCCTATGCCACAGACTAAAGAGCACATCCTACTTGCAAGACAAGTTGGTGTACCTAGATTAGTTGTGTTTATGAACAAAGTAGACATGGTTGACGATGAAGAGCTTTTAGAGCTTGTTGAAATTGAAATTAGAGAACTTTTAGGATTCTATGAATTTGATGAAGATAATACTCCAATCATTCAGGGTTCTGCACTTGGTGCATTAAATGGTGATGAGAAGTGGGTAGCTACTGTTCAAGAATTAATGGATGCTGTTGACTCTTGGATTCCTGTACCACCGCGTTTGACTGAACTTCCTTTCCTAATGCCAGTAGAGGATGTATTCTCAATCACTGGTCGTGGTACGGTTGCTACAGGTAGAATAGAAAGAGGAGTTATAAACGTATCTGATCCAGTGGAAATAATTGGAATGGGTGCTGAAGGAATGAAGTCTGTATGTACAGGTGTTGAAATGTTTAGAAAACTTCTAGACAGAGGTCAAGCTGGTGACAATGCAGGTATTCTTCTTAGAGGTGTTGAGAAAACTGACATTAAGAGAGGTATGGTTATCATAGCTCCAGGTTCAGTAAAACCACATACTCATTTCAAAGCTGAAATCTATGTACTTTCGAAAGAAGAAGGTGGACGTCATACTCCATTCTTT
>JBDNFQ010000356.1:0-11334 GCA_041689715.1 Bacteroidia bacterium | reverse complement strand
TATGGCTTAATAACCAACATAGGCAAAGAGCACCTAGAAGAGTTTGGCACCTTAGAAGCAGTAGCCAAAGAAGAAAGTGAAATCTATCACCATTTGCTAAAAAATAAAGGGACGGCTTTTATCAATGCAGATGACGACTGGCTCTCTAGAATGAGTAGAGGATTAGAAAACAAAGTATTATTTACTAAAACAGACTGTAAGATAGATACTCTAGTACCCACTATTCAGTTTAAGTACAAAGATGTTTCATTCGCCTCTGCTCTCATGGGAGATTATAATTTAGATAATATTCTAACAGCTATAGCCATTGGCGAACACCTAAAGGTTGATTTACAAGACATAAGAGATGGAATAACTGAATACCAACCCGATAATAATCGCTCTCAACTTATCCAAAAAGGAACAAATACCATCTTACTAGATGCATACAATGCAAACCCAAGTAGTATGCAAGTAGCAATAAGCAATTTTGCTAAAATGCCACAAGAGCAGAAAGTTCTGATACTTGGAGATATGTTTGAAATGGGGCCTACCGCAAACCAAGAACATGATGAGCTCTTACAATGGTGCACACAGTTTGGTTTTACCAAAATCTATACACTAGGTGATTTTTTTGAAGCTATCTCAGTGAATAGCGGCATCACTACAGCAGCAAGTATGGAGCAGCTAGGAGAAGAAATTAAAACCGTTGATTATCAGAATACTGCGTTTCTTATAAAAGGGAGTAGAGGAATGAAAATGGAGCTAATATTGGATTATCTTTAAAGAAATAGAAGAAGCTCTTAAAGAATTTGGAACTAGAATAGAGTTAAACACTCCAATGTATGTAACTCTATTTAGATTGGGATTTGCTGGTTTGCATTTGTCTTGTTTATACTTTCCAGAATGGGTTGAAATAAATTTGCGGATAGATATAGTCTTGAGTCATCATTTGGATTAACCCGAGTTGGATTAATATCGGCTAAAGTTGGAAGGATAAACTATTCAAACTCTATTATTCTTCGTAAGAGTGAAAACGGGATGCAATTCAAAGCTCTACTTCCGTTTCGTATTGGGCATAGCACATTTTACATTCCTTTTTCTGACATAAAGAATACTCAAAGCACAAAATCCTTTGGTCAGAAATTAATAGAAATAGCATTTAAAGACCAATATATCCCTACTTTGATACTTCAGGAAACGACGTTCCATAAATTAGATCTAAAAACTAACCCTTAAGCAGTTCCTTACTCTGCTCTACAGCATGTTCTGTAAGGTTATCTCCGCTTATCATCTTGGCTATTTCATTGATGCGTTCTTCGCCTTGTAAAGTACGCACTTGAGTTTCTACCGTAGTATCGTTTTCAAACTTGTATACAAATAAGTGATTCTTACCTAATGATGCAATCTGTGGCAGATGGGTAATCACTATTACTTGTTGGCTGTCAGACATTTGCTGCATCATCCCTCCTACTTTACGGGCTATCTCGCCACTTACTCCTGTATCTATTTCATCGTAGATACTACTTGGCATTTTCACATAGTCAGCAAGCACACTTTTCAGGCTCAGATTTATACGAGCTAACTCACCACCAGATGCCACTTTTTTAAGATCAGTATACGTGTTCCCTTTATCCGAACTTAACATAATCATTAGTTCGTTGCAGCCAAAAGTATTGAGCTCATTAGTCTCATTTAAATCAAACTTTATACGAGAATGCTGCATCCCTAGTTGCTCAAGCAAACCATCTATACTTTTTTCTATTTCAACTGCTTGCTTTTTACGCTTTTTGCTGAGCTGCTGTGCTTTAGACAATAGTTCTATCAGTTGCTTTGCTATACTTTGTTCCAGTATAACTATCTCCCCGCTCAAATTTTGTGTTAGACTAAGTTTTTCTTCTAAGTCGTTCCTTAGTTGCACTAGTTGGGTTACATCATTTGCTCTGTGTTTGGACCTTAGATTAAAAATTTGCCCCATTTTATCATTTACCTCCTGTAATCTTTCAGGATTCACCTCTATACTTTCCGCCTTTTTACTTATCTCACTAGCAACGTCTTGCATTTCTATAAGCACAGAATTAATGCGTTCCGTTAGATTTTCGGTAAGGGAGGATTTTTGACTTCGAAAGATGTTTCTGAGCTCTTGCAGCTGTATTGTTATAGCGTAATCCGCTCCACTCAGCAATAGATCTGCCTCATTAAAAGTACGAATGAGCTCCTCCGCATTTTCTAGCAACTCTTGTTCTTCCGTCAGTTCTTGCTCGTTTATTTCTTCTAAACCTGCTGCAGTTAGTTCATCAAATAGAAACTGATTAAAATCTGCTTCTTTAGATAGTTCAGCTTCCTTTTCTTTAAGATGTTCGAGTTCTGTCTTTTCATTTTTCCATTTTTGGAGGGCTACTCTGTAGGCACGCTGCTCATCTATAGTGCCCGCTAGCACATCTAAGCTATAGTACTGGAAATCAGATTTAAACAGCTGTAAATTATCGTGTTGTGAATGTATTTCTATTAAGCTAGCTCCCAATTCATTGAGCGTAGAAAGATTTACAGGAGTATCATTGATAAACGAGCGGCTTTTACCACTACTTGTTATTTCTCTACGTAAAATAGTATGCTCCTCATAGTCTAAATCTTGCTCAGCATAGATATGCTCTATGTCATATCCACGTACATCAAAAGTGGCTTCTATTACGCACTTTGCTTCCTTGTTTTTAAGAGAAGAAGTATCTGATCTTTTGCCTAGTGCTAGCCCAAGGGCTCCTATGAGTATGGACTTACCAGCCCCAGTCTCACCTGTGATGATATTCATTCCCTTATCAAAACGCATATCTACATCCGCTATCAAGGCATAGTTTTTTACTTTTAAACTGAGTAACATATTATTAAGCAAAATTAGAGTAATATTATCAATAATTTTGATAATTATATTATCTGAAAATACTTCAAGCTTTTTATCGCCGATGCATATTGGATTCAACATGAAGATTGAAAGCTCACCTTTCGTTATCTGTTTGTCGGTCTAGTTATTTTTTTTGCGTAACGCAGGCAAGCCACTACTATATGTTTTGAAATAGTCAATATTTACAAGATTTTAAGTAACTATAAACAATCTATTAATTTCCCTTACATATCCCATTTTTAGCTTAGTAGATATTCTATACCATTTGAGAGGACAAACATCAGTAGCCCTTACAATTAGATAATCCCTACTTTCGTGCTAGTGAGATACCTCTTCGCATTTGTATTATCTGTTTGTTTCTTGGCATCTAATCCATGGGGGTTTTATGCTCATAAGGAAATTAACTATTTGGCGTGCTTTACATTGCCGCCTGAGATGTTTGGGTTTTACAAAACCAATATCTCTACTATACAAGAACTAGCTGTGCGTGCAGACCAACGCAGATATGCCATAGATGCAGAAGCTCCGCGTCACTACATAGACCTAGACCACTACGAGCAGATAGTGCCAATAGATACTATGCCGATGTATTGGGATAGTGCGGTGGCTAAGTATGGAGAAGAGACGCTTCAATCCTATGGTATAGTGCCGTGGCATATTCTAAAGGTGAAGTCTTGGCTAACCTATGCTATGAAAGACCGAGACTATGAGAAAATAATAAAACTAAGTGCAGACCTAGGCCACTACATAGCAGATGCTCACGTGCCGCTGCACACTACAGAAAATTACAATGGTCAAATGACCGACCAAGTAGGCATCCACGGATTGTGGGAGTCTCGCCTACCCGAGATATTTGCTACAGACTATGACTATTTCACTGGCAAGGCCAAGTATATTGATCACCCTATGCAAGCTGTGTGGGCAGCCGTGAGCGAGAGTTTTGCGGCCAAGGACTCCGTACTAGCTTTAGAGCGAGAGCTTACGCTCATGATGCCTAACACTAAATACTCCTTTGAAACTAGAGGTGCTACCACAATAAAAGTATATAGCAAGGAATTTTCTACTGCATATCATATTGCCCTTAATAATATGGTAGAACGACGTATGAAAAAAGCCATCTATATGGTAGGATCTATGTGGTACACCGCTTGGGTAGATGCTGGCGAGCCTAGTCTAGAGTTTGAACTTGCTCTGCGACTTAACTTAAAAGAGGAAGTAGATTCACTACAAAACTTAATGCGAACTTCTGAGATAAAAGGACGGATGGAAACACACTAATGAGATAAATTACACCTCACCCAGAAGTATCTGTGACAATGCTGACCTCTCCTCAAGTAGAGGTTTTATTGGGAACCCAAGGCAGAGCCCCAGGGAGTTCTTTGGTTTAAAAAAAACTGAGCAGCTAAATAGCTTAGTAGAGAACTGCCGTCCGCCAGCTGGCAGATATAAATCCGACAACGTTCCAAGCTAATATCTCACAGAATTTGTAGCATAAAAAAAGCCCGGTATAAAACCGAGCTTTTAGAGTAGCCCCGAGACTCCTTGTGTCGAACTTTTTTGTAACTTAAAGTCGTCAAAACCATAGAATCTTTAAGTCAATATAGCAACAACTTATAGATGTCAAAAATTTCGTTACATAATAACGTCCATTATTACCGATTCAAGTAATCCTCATTCCAATAGACTATAGCTCTACAATATTTATTCTTTTCGTATTTGCATCAACTGACTTATTCCTTGTGACTAGATTGTTGTTTATCCATCACCCCATAAGTAAGGTCATTTAGTCTCTCTATTTTTTGAGTTATCAGCTTCTGTTCTTTAGATAACTTTGTTATCAGTATTATTGAAAAATCTATAAAACTTAAGTCTAGGAAATTTGACTCTTTGTCTTCATAAACCTTATGATACCCCTCAAAATATCGTTTTGGGTGAGAAGTGATAAGAACAGTCTGTTTCTTAGTTTTTAACGGAATCTGATCAAACCAGGGTGTACACGTAATACATTTGGGTGGTAAGACTAAATAGTAAGTGGTGTCACTTTTTTCTAAATCAGAGATATCTAATGATTCAAATTGATGCAGATAGTTTTCAAAAACGACGAAGTCAGAAGAAATAGCTCGGTCGTTAAGTTCTTTTTGTGTCGAGTTGTTAAACGCGATAGAGAACAATAGACTAAAAATTAAGTATATAATATTTCTCGTAATCTTCATTTATTTTGTCAAATTTGTTAGTTCGTATGGCAACATTCCCTCTGTAATATGCAAAATTTCTTGTTTTTGAATCAGAATCAAAACTCATATAATTTATTATTTTGTAATCTTCATCTAGGATGACTGCAGATCCAGGATTATTAAGATACTCCTTAACAGTTGCTGTGGGCTCTATAAAAGGTACTAAATAGTGACCATTAGATTTATTGAACAAAATACCATGATACTTAAAATTCCTCCTTCTATAATCCTCCATGTACTTTTGATGAATGGAAGGGTCAAATGCTTGTGACTTGCTGTAATATGTATTGTTCATTTTTACGCTTTTTATCAACTCACCGCTATCGAATGCATATTGAAAAACGGAATCTTCAGAATCTACTACTACTGATATTATCCCAGACTCTGGCTGCATAACATATCGAGCAAAAGGTTCGCTAAAAGAACAGAAGTTTTTGGGCCTATAACATACCTCATCAACTGTTTTTACAGCGTTTAGTTCATCTGTCTCAAATTCATATCTCCTAAATAGTGTACTGTTGGCGTAATTTCCTTCTTTACAACTAAAAGTAGCATAGACTAGTGCAGCCTGAGTTACCCAAAGGCTATTCCCAATAAATGTATGACCGGTAAAAGTGGTTGAACTAGCAAAAATTGTCATCCCTTTTTCACTGGGTTGAAAAGAATCTAAAACGGTTACTTCTGCAGATGAATTACTATCAAAATTCACTGATATTAGGTTGCTGTGGTCATCAAACAATAGCAACCTATTCTGCTTTACTAAAACAAACGCAGGACGTCGAAGTAAAATGCTGTCAGGAATCATTCTCGTCAAGAAGGATTTAAAAATATTATTGTTCTTTCTATAGTATACTAAAGAGTTAGAGCTTGTGTTGAATGAGTATGCGGTAGTATCACTATCAAAAAATATGTCTTCTGCCCCATTTCTGGAGTCAAAGTCTACGTATATACTATCTGTAATGAAGTTTCTCATAGGCTTCACAGCAATTTCTGTTTTGGACCTATTACAACTGCACACACAGACTATACAGAACGATAAAAAAAGGAAAAGCAAGTGCTTTTCCTTTTTTGACTTAAATCTAAGGCACATCTTAAAGATTCCATCTTATGCTAAATTCAGCAGTTGTTTCATCTACATTGGAAGTAGTACCAACAAAAACCGCAAAATAGTCTGAACCATTGTGAATAACGTTCATGAAATATGTTCCAGACTGAATGGATGCCATCTGTTGTGGGCTTAGGCTTTGTACCCAATAAGCCAAATTATTTGAGAATAGGGTACCAATAGCACCTGAACCGCCAGAAATGGCAGCAAGAATCTGAGGAATTGAATCCGGTGAGAATAGAGTATCAATTGTGTCAGGTGTCGCACATCCATTACCTAATTCTTTACAATAGATGTCCGTCCATGTAGCGTATGCATTAGCCGTTTCAAGAGCTTCCTTATACCAGCGTTTGTTAGCCTCGACTACGAGCATATCTGAAGATGATAATTCAGCTGACGTTCTCATTTCAGTTGAAGTTACAGTTGGTGATGATTCAGGAATAAGCTTTTCCTCGTATTGGCAACTAGTGGACAATACTGAATACGCAATCACAAGAATAAAAGTTGGTTTAATAAAATTTTTCATAAATATTATACTATAAATTAAGTTTTCAATCACTTCAGGTAGACTTATACACACCTAGCGTCCTTTAATTTTTACTACAAAGTAAATTGAAATAAAGTTTTTCGCTCCCATCAAATATAATATTCAGCTAAAGTCAAACAAGATATAGTTTGTCATTTTTTTAATGAAAAGAATTTCGCTTATTACACCTCACCTAGAAGTATCTGTGACCATGCTGACCTCTCCTCAAGTAAAAACATAAGGCATAAAAAAAGGAGAAAGCTAGCTTTCTCCTTTTTAGTAGTATTGAAATCTATTCTAGTTTTTCAGAAGTCTTACACTCGCTTCTTCATTTCCTATTCTTACTTTTAAGATGTATACACCTGCACTTAGCTTGCTTACATCTAAGCTCTTTGTTGCGTTCGCTTGCAATACCACCTCGCCAGATAGGGAGATCACAGTTAACTGCATCGGTCTATTTCCTTCATTATGGATGTATACCACGTCTGTAGTTGGATTTGGATATACTTCTAGTCCTAGTGCTTTTAGATCTGCTACGCTACTAAATACGGGTAGAGCTATAGCCTGCGAACTATCATACACACAGTTATTGCTCGTTACTATTTCTAAGCTAGTATTTACCGTAGTGCCTTCTGCATCTGCATAGTCGTGTGTAGGCGATACGTCAGTGCTTAGTACACTGCCATCTCCAAAATCCCACGTGTACTCATTAAACGTGCCATTCGTAGGTGTGAATGTATACACAGATTGTGCTCTATCGAAGGTGAAAGAGACATCTGGTGCTATCTCTAGTTGTATATAATTTGTGAGCGAAGTATCTGTACATTGTCCTTTGGTTACTATTACAAAAACCGAGTCGCCATTGGCTCCACCTGTATTGCTATAGGTATTTGTAGCACCAGATTGCTGCAAGACATTGTTGTAGTAAAAATCAAAGTTCTCGATACTATCATTGGCAGAGAAAATGATAGTCTCCCCTGGGCAGTAGGCTCCTATCTTATCTGTTTTTAGTTCTATATCATTTATGTTGTCTACTACTACCTGGAGTAGTATTTCGTTTGCAGGACATATGGTGCTACTAGAGTCTATTACATTAAGAGTATATATTCTGCTCACTCCCGGATTAAACTCAAAAATAGTATCGGTAAATGTGGCTCCATTATCTAGAGACAAGCTAAAGAACGCATTGGCAAGACCATTTACTTCTACTCGCCATACATCTCCTCTACAGATAGAATCTGCGAAAGTTACTGTAGGCTCTAGTTGTGTGCACGCTTCGGTAAAACACTTTTTTTGTCCAACTAAACTAAAATCACATGGTGCTACATCCCTAGAACGTACAAACAACGTAACAGAATCTTCTGGCTGTAATCCGGAAACCAAGTGAGTATTTCCAGATGCTCCGCTATTTGGAGTGCTCCAAGAAGTGCCATTGGTACTTATTTGAAATCCGTTATGAGCAAATACACTGCTGAAAGAAAACTCAATAGAGCTAGGCGTGGTAGCAGTACACGTAATGGTAGGAGCCTCTGCTCTACTACGTGCGGTTACTGTATAGTTAGTAATATCACTATAACAACCTATAGCATTTTTAACTTTGAGACCAAATACAGTCGTAGCCGTAAATGTTACTGCTTGAGTAGCCGAATCACTAGAAGCATATAATATGCCATCTACGTAGTAAAAAAAACTATCAAAAGCTGCACTACTTGCCTGCAAGTTGAGAGTAACATCTGTACAACTGCTATCATTATATATAGAAGCATTACTAGTTAAGCTTGCTATTGGTTTAGTGTAGTAGTTTATTCTAACGCTATTACTCAATCTACCGCATCCATTAGATCCTTGCACAGACACAGTATAATCTCCTGTATCCTTCACGAAAATAGAATTACCTGTTTTACCATTACTCCAGGTATATGTGTTGCCTGGCTCAAAAGTAGAGATAAGTTCTAAGCTATCACCTTGGCATATCGTTCTGGTAGCTCCACCACCTATAAAAGCAGTAGGCGTAGGTTTTACAGAAATTACGACAGTATCTGGTTGAGAAACTCCCTTAGCATTAGTTACTGTAAGTATAGCTCTGTAGGTTCCTTGATTTGGATATACTACAGAGGGATTTTGAGCTATGGATGTACTTGGATTGGCTCCTGCCAAACTCCAATTATACGATGTAGGGGTATTCGTACCACTTCCTGATAGATTTACTACAGAACTCTTACAAGGCATAGTATTAGAAGCAGATGAACTAGCTACAGGCAATAGTGTAGAAGGTGAAAAGCTAAATTCTTTAGCGATTATAACATCACCGGCAGTTGAACTTGAAGCATTAGTAGAGTTTACTACGGTGTAAAATTTAACCGGTCCTACATTGCTAGAAGGTGCCGTCCATTTAAAACTCCAAGTTAGTGCTCCGCTACTAGCAACCGTTCCACCCGAGGTTTGCCTCATATACGATCTTGTAGCTCCACCAAATGTACCCGAGGTCATAGACGATTTAGTATTTCCTGAGATCAAAGCAAAAGTACCCGCCATTGCATTAGCACTGGTAAGACAAGTAAGTTGATACCCAAACTTAGTTTTTCCTGTTTGAGTGTATTCTAGCTCTATGGTATAGGTGCTATCTGGAATATATCCACTACCGGTAAAATTTCCCGTAAGTGAAATGTTATTATAATTAGTGCCTGAGGTTACTAAACTACCTGAATGACAAGTAGTACAATTACCCTCAGACGGAGCATTGGTATACCCAGCAGAAGGACCACCTGTATTGGTAATGGAAACTAAGGAAATGCTGACCATGCTCAAAACCATGGCAGATGTAAGAAATCGTTTTAACGTAAAGTGTCTTTTCATTTAAAAATTTATTTTGTTCTCAAAGGTCAGTCCTCTATTTTTTCGGTATGTCACAAATTAGGTTCTTTACCAAACTATGACTTTTTCTGGTTATTCCGTACCACCTTTTCTAGGAGGTCCCATTCTTCTTGAGTAATGGATTCCATTTGGTTAAACTGACCTGCACCTTGTAGCCATTCCCCACCGTCTATAGTAATTACTTCACCATTTATGTAACTTGAAAAATCAGACATGAGATAAGCGGCAAGATTAGCTAGCTCTTGATGTTCTCCTACCCTTTTTAATGGCACTCTACTTTCTAAATTTATCTTGTCAGACATTTCCTTAGGAAAAAGTCTATCCCAAGCTCCCTTGGTAGGGAAAGGTCCTGGTGCTATAGCATTATGTCTCTGACCATACTTAGCCCACTCTACTGCCAGCGATCTAGTCATGGCTAATACGCCTGCTTTGGCAGTGGCACTAGGCACTACGTAGCCGCTACCTGTCCACGCATAAGTAGTGACGATGTTAAGCACGCTTGCTGGAATCTTGTTTTCTATCCAATACTTTCCGCAGCTTAAGGTACAGTTTTTCGACCCTTTTAGTACAATGTCAATTATAATATCAAATGCTCTATGGCTAAGTCTTTCTGTTGGGCTTATGAAATTGCCTGCTGCATTATTTACCAAGCCATTTAAGGTGCCAAAATGCTCTACAATTTGTGCTAAGGCTGCATCTACTTGGCCGCTCTCTCTCACATCGCATACTACTGGAAATACATTTTCTTTGGATATTTCCTCTGCTGCTTCTATCAGTTTTTCTTCTCTTCTACCAGATATAGCTACTCGAGCTCCTAACTCTACAAAGTACTTTACCATAGACTTGCCTAGGCCAGTTCCTCCTCCAGTTACCCAGATTACCTTGCCCTCTAGAGAGCCTTCTTTTAGCATTGATTTATTGTAATTAGACATATCTGCCAAAAGTAAGTGCTATCTAGCAATAAATGTAGTGCGAAGAAAGATTGTGAATACTTAAACTAACTGAATGGGTTATATATAGACGCTATTTAGTGGAGTGCCGCATGAGGTTGCTTATGAGCACAGCCTCAGAATCTTCACCCTCTTGTATCCGAATAAAACTGCCGTTTCCTTTTCGTGCTAAGGTTTCCATAAATGTCAGAGCCTTAGTAGAGTTACCAAAGGCTATAGTAGACAAACGCACGTTTGACATTTTTCGCTGACGCAATGCTTGTCGGTATAGCTTCTTCTCACTGAAATTTTTAGAATTGAAAAAACCGTCACTGGCTAGTATTATTTCATTATTACCTTCAGCTATAAAGTATTCTTTAGCTAACTCGTAAGCCATATCTACTCCCTCTTGCCCATACGATTGTCCGCTAGCTTGTAATGCTGTAATAGCCTCTTTAAGTTGTATTTTCTGAGCACCAGATACATTGCTCACAGCCACCACCGCTTCTGTAGAATAGGTAATAATACTTACTTGATCTTCTGGCCTCAGTACAGCTATCATCTGCAACATGCTGGCTTGCAGCAAGGGTAACTTATCTGCATTTCGCATACTCGTAGACACATCTATTAAAAAGGTAATATGATTGTCACTAGCATCCGAAAGTTAGAATAAACAAAAGCCTTTAGAATTCCATAAATTTGAGTTCGACAAAAAACTTTCAAAATATGGGACTCTTTAGGCGAAGTAAAAATACTAACAAACCTCTTATTACGCAAATAATAGATCT
>JBDNFQ010000355.1:0-1488 GCA_041689715.1 Bacteroidia bacterium | reverse complement strand
CTGTACTAGAGATAATTGACATTGTGACACAAACTCCAGAAAAATTAATAATACAGCCTGCAGCAAGTACACGAGTAATAATAGCCAACCAAGCTGGCCAAATAGTGCTAGATACAGAAATACATAATAGGACCGTTATTTACAAAAGTGATTATGCTACTGGTATATTTACTATACAAGCCATAAGTGAATACCATATACAGTCTGTCAAGTGGGTTAATATCCGGTAGCTTAAGTTAGATATTAAGTAAATGGGATTAATTTCATTGGTAAATTAATTCTAATTTTGTAGTATGAATTTTCCTGATTTATTTAGCTTAGAGGAATGTAATATAACTATTACTAGAATAGAAAAACTCACTAACAATTCACAGCCTGATTGGGGTAAAATGAGTGCTGCTCAAATGTTTGCTCATCTAAACGTAGCCTATGAGTTTGTATATGAGCCTGAGAAACACAGACGACCAACTGGATTAAAAAAAATTTTCGTCAAGTTGCTTGCCAAACCTTTTGTGGTAGGACCAAAGCCATATAAAAGAAGTACTCAAACAGCACCAGAATTTAAAGCAGCCGGCGAATTAAATGCACAGTTTGATCTAGAAAAAGAAAGATTAATTGAGTTTCTGCAACGTGTTCAAAAAGACGGAAGTACTAAGTTTAAACATATGGAGTCACACTCTTTTGGAATGCTAACAGTGGTGGAGTGGAACACCATGTTTAGTAAGCATTTAGATCATCACTTGACTCAGTTTAGGGTTTAAGTTAGAGATTTGTACGGTCTAGATTAGTAACTCCCCATCCTTCTAGTTCCTCTTTGCTCCATAGGTCTGGGAAGAATATTCTACGTTGATACTTAGGATGCATATACTTGGTCCAGTCGCTACCACCTGTAGCAGCACCGTCACCTATGTACTTTTTAGCAGCTTCTAGATGGTGTATCGTCCATTCTATATTCACAGTATGGTCATAGTGTCTCATCGCTGTTATAAGCTCTGTATTGTTTTTATATTCCGCTGGAAGCTCTTTGTACTTAGACCATAGATTCACAGTGTTATAGTCTTTCATATGATCTATAAGCTCCTTTTTGTACTTGTCTTCGAAGTTGGTTAGTAGTTTGCTTTTAGCACCAGTTGTATAATCTTTTCCTGCCGCTTGCCAATACATATGCTCAAAGGCATGTTCGTATGGAGTATCTCTATCTATTCCTTCTCTAAATCTGGCGTCTATCAAGTTAATGAGCTCTGTAGATGCTATTTCTATCATACGATACTGAGCAGATTGGAAACCACTAGCAGGAGTAAGGGTATCCCTAAACTTCATGTATTGCTCTAGCTCCATTCCTTCGCCCATCACATCAAAAGAGTCAGACAACACGTCAAAGTAGCGAGAAATACGCATCAGGTGCATTACAAACTTATCAGGTTCTATATTTTCTGTATGCGAGATCTGTCCCATTTCCCAAAGAATCATCTTAAAGAGTAGTTCATT
>JBDNFQ010000354.1:0-4315 GCA_041689715.1 Bacteroidia bacterium | reverse complement strand
TTCTTTGGCATCTGACACTACCATTAGCCTAGAAGCAAGGGAATGGAGTAAGAAAATAGATCAAGACCCAACTAATGTTGAGTATCTTACTCAAAGAGCACAAGTACTTTCTGCGGAAGGCAGATTTGACTTGGCTATAGTAGATTATCAAAAAGCAAGCGAACTAGAGCCACAAGAGGTTGCACATTTGTATAGCATGGGAGATGCTTATTTTGCCAATGATCAGACCACTCTGGCTCTGCAGCAATACGATGAAGCAGAACGAGTAAATCCAAATGACGTAACTGCGGTTTTTAAACGAGGCCAATTTTTATACTTTGTACGTCAGTTTGACCTGAGTAAGATAGTACTAGGCAAGCTATTGGTGCTTAATCCACAACATGCACAAGGCAATTTTATAATGGCTATGCTTCAAAAAGAAACGGGAGACACTGCTGCGGCTATTGAGTATTTTCAAAATACCATAGAATGCGTAGGGTCAGACTACAATAGTAGTATGCAATTAGCCTCAATTTATGATAAACAAGGTAAGGATGATTTAGCCCTGAGATACTATAGTAATGCTATCAATATAGACCCTACTAGTGACGAAGCTCACTATTCCTTAGGTTTATTTTACCAAGATAGAATAAAAGATGTGCTAGCTATGAAGGAATATCAAAAAGCAATCGACTTGAATGCAAATCACTATCTAGCGTACTATAATGCCGGGAATATTTTAGCTAAAGACGGTAACTTTACGAGTGCTATTGATCATTTTGAAATTTGCATTCGTTTAAAAGAGGATTTTGCTAAAGCATATGGCAGAATAGGTCAATGCTTCGAAATGCTGAAAAAGAATGATTTAGCCTTACAGAATTATAAGAATTGTTTGCAAATTGACCCTAATATTGCATACGCCAAAGAAGGGATAATCCGCTTAGGTGATTTTCAGTAAAAAAATAAGGAATAAAAGACGTTTTGAATATAAAAATAACATTACCTGACGGCTCGATACGCGAAATACCACAAGGGAGCTCAGCTTTAGATGTAGCCAAAGACATATCAGAAGGACTAGCCAGAGTAGTGGTGAGTGCCAAAGTGAATGGTGAGGTCTGGGATCTAACTAGAGCCATAAATCAAGATAGCACACTATCACTGCTCAAATTTGATGATGTGGATGGCAAAAAAACCTTCTGGCACAGTAGTTCTCACTTGCTAGCTGAAGCATTAGAAGCACTTTACCCTGGAGTAAAGTTAGGCATAGGCCCAGCCATAGATAATGGTTTCTATTATGATGTAGATTTTGGAGATCAAAGCTTTTCTTCTAATGATTTTGAAAAAATAGAGAAGAAAATAGTAGAGCTTGCCAGGCAAGCAAATCCTTACGAACGCTCAGAAGTGAGTAAGGCAGATGCTATTGCTTATTTCACAGAAAAGGGAGATGAGTATAAGTTAGAGTTAATTGATGGATTAGAAGACGGTCAAATCACTTTCTATAAGCAAGGAAACTTTACAGACTTATGCCGTGGGCCGCATATACAAGATACGTCTACGATAAAAGCAGTTAAGTTACTCAATGTAGCTGCCGCTTATTGGAGAGGAGATGAAAAAAATAAATCACTTACTCGAATTTACGGAGTTTCGTTTCCTAAAGCGAAGATGCTTACAGAGCACTTGGAACTATTAGAAGAAGCGAAAAGAAGAGATCACCGCAAGTTGGGTAAGGAGCTAGAGCTATTTACTTTTAGTGAAAAAGTAGGAGCAGGGCTTCCTCTTTGGCTTCCCAAGGGTACTGCTATTCGTGAGCGATTAGAAAATTTTATGCGTCAGGCTCAGATAGAGCGAGGCTACCATCAGGTAGTTACACCGCATATTGGCAAAAAAGAACTGTATATTACTTCTGGTCATTATGAGAAATATGGGAAAGATTCATTTCAACCTATTAAAACACCGAATGAAGATGAGGAGTTTTTGTTGAAACCAATGAATTGCCCGCACCATTGCGAAATTTATAAATTCAAACCAAAGAGCTACAAAGAGTTGCCGTATAGAGTTGCAGAATTTGGCACAGTATATCGCTATGAGCAGAGTGGTGAGCTCAATGGGCTTACTCGTGTACGTGGATTTACTCAGGATGATGCACATATATTTTGTACTCCAGATCAGCTAAAAGCTGAGTTTGTGGATGTAATAGACTTAGTGATGCACGTGTTTAAAAAACTTGGTTTCGAGAATTTTACTGCACAGATATCTCTACGTGACCCAGAGAATAAAGAGAAATATATAGGCTCTGATGAAAACTGGGAAAAAGCAGAGGCAGCTATTATAGAAGCTACTGCTGAGCGAGATTTGGTTACTGTGACGGAGTATGGTGAAGCTGCATTTTATGGACCTAAGCTAGACTTTATGGTAAAGGATGCACTTGGCAGAAGCTGGCAGTTAGGTACTATTCAGGTAGATTATAACCTACCAGAAAGATTTGAGCTAGACTATATAGGTGCGGATAATGAGAAACATAGACCCGTAATGATACACCGTGCACCGTTTGGGAGTATGGAGCGATTTATAGGGATTTTGATAGAACATACTGCTGGTAATTTCCCTCTGTGGCTTAGTCCAGAGCAGGTTGCTATATTGCCAATATCTGAGAAGTATCATGATTACGCAGATAAAGTTTTAAAATTCCTCAATAAAAACGATATTCGCGGCCTTGTAGACCAAAGGGCTGAGAAGATTGGCCGTAAAATCCGCGATGCTTGGGCAACTAAAATTCCTGTTATGATAATAGTAGGAGAGGAAGAGTCTGATAACGAGGAAGTTTCGGTGAGACTTCAAGGCGATGGAGATGTTGGCAAATTTAAGTTAGATGAGTTTATAATATACTTTAACTCACTGCTGTTAAAAGAATAGAATATTAATACTTGAAGAAAAAAAGACCTTTTAGAGGGAGGGTAAGAGACCCCCACAGAATTAATGATTACATTATCGCAGATCCAATACGTTTGGTTGGAGATAATGTAGAGCAAGGAGTTGTAGATTTAGCCTCTGCACTCAAGGCTGCTGAGGAGCAAGAACTAGATTTAGTAGAAGTATCTCCTAATGCTAGTCCACCGGTATGTAAAGTAATAGACTACCGTAAGTTCTTGTATGACCAAAAGAAAAAGGCTAAAGAATTGAAGGCTACTCAGTCTAAGACGGATATTAAAGAGATTCGTTTTGGGCCAAATACGGATGAGCACGATGTTAATTTTAAGACCAAGCACGCTGAGAAATTCATAGAAGAAGGACATAAGGTGAGAGCCTATGTATTCTTTAGAGGAAGGACTATTGTGTTTAAAGAACGCGGAGAGTTATTGTTACTTCAATTTGCAGATAAACTGTCAGAAGTAGCTAAACTTGAGCAACTGCCTAAAATGGAAGGCAAAAAAATGATAATTGTTTTAGCACCAAAATAAATTTTAAAAAGAGAAAGAACAGATGCCCAAAATGAAAACCAACTCCAGTGCAAAGAAGAGATTCAGAATCACTGGTACAGGTAAAATCAAAAGAAAGCACGCTTTTAAGCGTCACATCTTAACTAAGAAATCTAAGAAGCGTAAGCTAGCACTTAGACACAGCGGATTAGTACATCCTGCTGATGAGGGGAATATTAAATTCTTATTAAGAATCGGAAAGTAATTCGCCGTAGCGAACAGTTTAACCATTATTCGGGCCATTAAAAGAGCGTTACATTTATCGTATCACCGCCTAGTTTAAAAAAAAAGAAAAAAGAAAATGCCAAGATCAGTAAACGCAGTCGCCTCTCGGAGACGACGCAAAAAAATGATGAAACACGCCAAAGGATTCTTTGGTAGAAGAAAAAATGTATGGACAGTAGCCAAGAACGCAGTAGAAAAAGCGTGGCAATATGCATACAGAGATAGAAAAAATAACAAACGCAACTTCCGTAGATTATGGATTACTAGAATAAACGCTGGTGCCAGATTACATGGAATGAGCTATTCACAGTTTATGGGAGGAGTAAACAAGGAAGGTATAGAGATCAATAGAAAAGTTCTTGCTGACCTTGCTATGAACCACCCAGTTGCTTTTGAGGCTATCGTAAAGAAGATCAAGAAGTAAGATTTAATAAAGCTAAAACATTATACTAAAGTCTCGCTTAACGGCGGGACTTTTTTGTGGGTTAAAAACACTCTTAGATTCAAGTATTAAGTGCGACACTATGTATAGGAGTATCAGCTAGGATAAGAATAAAGGATTCTGGGGCATGCCCCAGAATCCTTTTCGGAATTTTTTTATCACTTTTGCTTCCTACCAAAGACGCAAAAAATGT
>JBDNFQ010000353.1:0-12333 GCA_041689715.1 Bacteroidia bacterium | reverse complement strand
GGTTTAGAATGTGGTCTACTAGGAAAACGCTATCCTGGTTTAGATATGATAAGCTTTGGACCTACTATAAAAGGAGCACACAGCCCAGACGAACGATGTGGAATAAAGTCTACTGCTAAGTTTTGGATGTTCTTAAAGGAGATTTTGGCAAATGTGCCGAAGTAATTTAGTGATTGGTTAACTTGGAGATTCGTCGTACTCTGGATTCCATCCGAAAGGAATGTAGAATTCAGAGGTATTGCTGATTAAATGAATTCTTCTTCTAAACTTCTATTGCCAATTAATGAAGTATCTGCTCTTGGCATTATCAAAGGGGCTTTTTCTTTAATGTCATCCATTACATCTGGAGTATAAGTTAAATTACTTCTTTTGCTTTAGTCATTGTACTTCCATCGACATCTCACTCAAGTTTTATGTGAGGTAATGTTTTCATTTCAATATATAAGTATGGTTTTACATCCTAAAGATTTCTTTCTTAAACTTGCAGCAACAAATTAACAAATCAACTAGTAACGAATTAACCAAAACATATGGCATCCTCTTTTTTCGCTTTATTAGATGACATCTCTGTACTAATGGATGATGTAGCAACCATGAGTAAGGTAGCTACGCAAAAAACTGCAGGTATTCTAGGGGATGATTTAGCTGTAAATGCAGAGAAATCTTCTGGTTTTTTGAATACGAGAGAACTTCCTGTGTTATGGAAAATAACCAAAGCATCATTGTTAAATAAAGTAATGATATTGCCTGTAGCTTTTTTACTAAGTGCATTTGTCCCTATCGTTATTACTATTATTTTAATAATGGGCGGTGTGTATCTAGCTTATGAAGGAGTAGAAAAAATAATAGGATTCTTGTTTCATAGAGAGCACAAGAAACAAGTAAAAGCGATAGTAGGCCAATCAGATGAGGAGCTAAAAACCCAAGAAGATGAAAAAGTAAAATCGGCTGTCTTTGTTGACTTTATACTATCCATAGAAATCGTAATCATAGCCTTAAGTACGGTAACAGAGAGCACCATACTCGTACAAATAATTGTGGTTACCTTGATAGCCTTACTGGCTACAGTAGGTGTATACGGCATAGTAGCATTAATAGTACGAATGGACGATATGGGCTATAAGCTTATAAAAGCGAACAAGAGTAAGTTTGCTAACACACTTGGTATGGGATTAGTAAATGGACTACCTTGGGTTATTAAAACATTGAATGTAGTAGGGACTGTAGCACTTATTCTAGTAGCAGGGGGCATCTTTACTCATAATCTACATTTGATACACAATTTAATCTCAGGCATTCCTAAGATGCTTGCTGATACCGCGGCAGGACTAGTAGTAGGTTCAGTAGCAGTGTTAGTCGTTTTATTATTTACGAAGATAAAAGTAAAGTAGCGACTTTCTAGTAGCATCGAAGATATGGCCTGGTAATTGCAACTTATATTGCGAGATATATTTAATAACTAAGTCCTAAAAACTTGTAAAATGGCAACTAAAAATCACATTATATACCTCATACTATTATTCGCATTCGTTGGATGCAAATCACAAGGCATAAGCCAAGGGGCTAAACAAGACTATTTTAAAGGTACTATTATATATAATGTAGAAGTAGTACTAAGCAAAACGGACACTTCGGCCAAGGCAAAGAAGTCTTTTTTCGGAGACGAAATGTACCTTACTATATTCAAAAATGGAGACATTCAACGCAAGTATAATGGTAACTCGCCAGAAGGATATGATCTGTACTATGTAGACTTAGAGGGAAATTTAGTGATGGAAAAGTATAATAATTCAGACACCCTCTTTACGCATAAAGCAAGTACTCAAAACATTATTAAGTTGAATTCTTTGAGAGAAGATAATATGATTTGTAGAGTGATGGACTATGATCTGAAAGATGTATCGATAGGTGCACAGTCGCTAAGTGCCAAAGGGAATTCAATAGCGTACTTAACTATCAAATACTGGTATACCGACGCATTGAAAGTAGATAAAACACAGTATGAAAACATCAATGATGACCTATGGAATTACTTCATGAGAGAGTCTAATGGGTCTCTTTTTCTAAAGTATGAGGTAGACTATTTTAACTACAAGGTAATCTATACAGCGAAAGAAATAAAGCCAAATAGGTACGAAAATTATAAGGAAAAGGTGAGCACTGACTCTCCAAGAGTAGTTAAGTAGCGTTATTTATTCCAACACCTGATACTCTTTGCCATCACTAATGCTACAGCCACTCTGTATCATCTCAAATAATTCTAATTCACGTACTTTTGAGTATTTCTTCGATGCCATATGCTGCTCTGCTTTACTATCTAATTTTACTATTCTGATGAGTTGTATGTCTTCTTTGTCTGCTTTGAAATAAAATACGGTGTCCTTCTCTGCTTTTTTTAGGTATTGCACTCCTCTCAGCACACCTTCCCATACCACATCGCTAAATTGATTAATAATCTCGTCTGCATTTACAGGTTCGTTTTCTTTGATCGCCACCCAGTCGTCTGCTGTGATGCCGTTGACAACTAAAAAATTTATAAATTCTTTTTCTAGCTCGTGTAATTCTTCCACATTTAATCTAGTATACTTCATCCGTGCGAAGATATTATTTACCTTCAAGGTTTGATAGTAAAACAAGCTAAATACCTTTGTACCAATGAAGATAGAAAATAACATCGTAGTAGGTGTAAATTACGCATTAGAAGTAGAAGGGCAGCCAGTTGATGCATCTGGAGATAATCCACTTACATATATCCACGGTCACGGGATGATGATTCCTGGTTTTGAGAAGCAACTAGAAGGCTTAGCAGAGGGAGATAAATACGATTTTACAGTAGCTGCTGCCGAAGGATACGGAGAGCAGAATCCAGAAGCTGTAGTAAATCTAGACAAAGCTATGTTTTTAGTAGATGGGAATATGAGCACGGAAGTATTCGAAGGAGCACAATTAGAACTAACAAACCAAGATGGCCAGCCAATGGTAGGGACGGTACAAGCTATATCTGACGATAAAGTTACTATGGATTTTAACCATCAATTAGCAGGTAAAGACTTGCATTTTGCGGGTAGTATCGCTAGTTTAAGAGCAGCCACAGAAGAAGAGATTTCTCACGGTCACGTACACGGCCCAGGTGGGCACCAGCATTGAGCTGACTTACTTTATAGTTGCAAAAACTTGCACAGCAGTAAGTGAATAATTTTGAGGATTGAAGTAAGAAGCAATCCCACTCAATTGGTAGTCTGGATTGAGTAAGTTTTTATTATGGAATTCGCTTGCTATCCAGGCATTGAGCATATATATAGCGGCCTCGTCATACGTGGTGGCTATACTTTTTTGAGTGCTTCCGCTTCTTAGATAGTTTTGCGTGCTTATGAGTACATATGTGCGAGCAATATTCTCAGCCACACTATAGCTTTTCACATTGATATAGCTAACCAATCGTTCCCGAACATTCTTTTTCCCAGCGGTTGGCTGATCGTGTGTTATCTCTTTCTCGGTCTTCAAAAAAGTGTTTTGATCTGCTGCGACCTTGTAGATTATGGAGTTGGACATAAGCGGCCGAATTCCTTTCTCTTTTCTGTAATCGTTGATTTTTAGTAATAGTACCTTTTCATACAAAGTTTGGTCAAAGTTTTTTGGGTCAATCTTGTCATCGCCTATGTCTCCAAACGAAGAGGATAGAATAAAAACCGATAAAATAAAGGATACTAGTCTGCTCATAATATTAATATAAACAATTACTATGCCTAATTAGTTAACTCTATAAATTAACCTTCTGGCTTTTTTTATCTTGCGAAGTATTTATATAATTTTGAGTTATAAGGAGTTTCTGCTTACAGCCGCAAGGGTTATTTATCTTTTAAAAAAAATAAGTTTTCTTTTAACTTCATATATCCAGCACGCTTTACGGCAGATTTTTTAAAAACATCTTTAAAAACATCTTCGGTAAGTTCTTTCCAATCGTTTTGATGTAGTTCTTTAAGATCTGGATGAGGATTAAAGCCACTTTCAGTGTTCGTGTGGCTGAATTTATTCCATGGACACACATCTTGACAAATATCACATCCAAATACCCAACCTTCCATTTGTCCTTTGAATGATGCAGGGATATTTTCTTTCAGTTCAATAGTAAGATATGAAATACATTTTGTACTATCTATTACCTTATCAGCCACTATGGCGTCAGTAGGGCAAGCATCTATACAGGCTGTACAAGTTCCGCAATGATCAGTAGTAGGTGAATCGGCTACTAGTTCTAAATCAATTATCAACTCCGCTATAAAGTAGAAGCTTCCTTGTTGTTTTGTAATGAGCATACTGTTTTTGCCTATCCAACCGAGGCCACTTTTAGCCGCCCAAGCTCTATCTAATACAGGAGCTGAGTCTACGAACACCCTACCTCCCACTTCACCTATTTCTGTGGAAATGTGCTCCATAAAGGTTTTTAGTTTATGTTTTATAATATGATGGTAGTCTGCACCATATGCATACTTAGATATTTTATATTCTGCATTATCGTACTTTTCTTTAGGATAATAATTAAATAATAAAGAGACAACTGATTTGGCACCGTCTACGAGTTTAGTTGGGTCTACACGTTTATCAAAATGACCCTCCATCCACTGCATTTTACCATGATATCCATTTTGTAACCATTTAGTAAGATGCACCTCTTCTTCTTCAAGATGCTGTGCCTTACTAATTCCACAATAGGCAAATCCCAATTGCAATGCTATTCCTTTTACTTTATCTGTATTTTTTTTTGCTGATGCTAGAAGCATAGCATTAGAATAAGCTTGGATTATTACCGCGAGGCATAGTTCTGCCAAGATGCTTATAGGCTAACTCTGTCGCCTCTCTGCCTCTTGCAGTTCGCTGAAGAAAACCTTCTTTTATCAAAAAGGGTTCATATACTTCTTCTATGGTTCCGGCCTCTTCGCTCACTGCTGTAGCTATAGTGCTCAAGCCTACAGGACCTCCTTTGAACTTATCAATAATTGCTGCAAGAATGCGATTATCCATCTCATCAAGACCAAGTGCATCCACATTTAAAGCATTTAGTGCTATCTGTGCTATATCCAAGCTTATGGTTCCGTCTCCTTTTATCTGAGCAAAATCTCTAGTTCTTCTGAGCAGAGCATTTGCTATTCTAGGTGTGCCTCTACTCCTACCAGCTATTTCTATAGCTGCCTTGTGGTCTATAGGCATATTTAAAATACTGGAAGACCGCTCCACAATTTGTGCTAGCAGTGATTTATCGTAGTATTCTAATCTGCTTGTTATTCCAAATCTAGCTCTAAGCGGAGCAGTAAGTAAGCCACTTCGGGTAGTTGCTCCTATGAGTGTAAAAGGGCTTATACCTATTTGTACACTTCTAGCATTAGGCCCTGTATCAAGTACTATGTCAATTTTATAATCCTCCATAGCCGAGTACAGATACTCTTCTATCACCGGGCTTAGTCTATGTATCTCGTCTATAAAGAGTACATCTCCTTCGTCTAAGTTAGTAAGTAAGCCTGCCAAATCTCCGGGTTTTTCTAAAACCGGGCCGCTAGTTATTCTAATGTTACTATTTAATTCATGGGCTATAATATTGGCCAAGGTAGTTTTACCAAGACCTGGAGGGCCATGTAATAAAACGTGATCTAATGCTTCCCCTCTCTGATTGGCAGCTTGTACAAATATTTTTAGATTTTCTAATATCTTATCTTGTCCCGCAAAATCTTCGAAGGATATCGGTCGTAAAACTCGTTCTATGTCCTTCTCGGCATCCGAAAGACCATCTGTATTATCTTGTAAGATCTCGTTACTCACAGAACGAAAGTAAAGATAACTTTTGGAAAGGTAGGCAACGTTTTTTACATACATTTCATCTACTTCATAATTATAGATAACTAAATGTCGTTTTCTTTGAAACACAATATGCAGAAGCAAATATTTTTTATTCTAGGTTTCTTTTTTATTGCTTGGTCTTCTTCAGCACAGGTTAAAAAAAGTGACATCGTTTTCGAAAAAACTACTATTGACTTTGGTAGAATTTTCGTAGAAGGAGGTCTAGTTTTAGCCAATTATCAATTTACAAATTATAGTGCTCAGGACTTTGTAATTAAATCTTTAGACGCTGCTTGTGGGTGTACTAATCCGAGGAGTTCTGCAGACGTTATAGCTCCAGGTGCTAAAGGTATAATTAGTGTAGAGTTTAATCCCAAAGGTATAAGAGGAAAGGTAGATAAATATGTGAACGTGATAGGTAATTATTCTGATGACTATCAAATACAGTTGAAATTTTCTGCAGAAATTATTTCTTCGGCAGAAAGAGACCCTAATGCCTATTACAAAGGTGAGTTTGGATACTTGATACTAGACAAAATAAGTATAGACTGGGGCGATAGATTTGTGGGGCAGTCTTTTTTTGATTCTGTATTATTATCAAATGATGGATACAATGATATAATCGTGAGTGGCTTAGCTCAAAGCCCTTCTTATATTACATCTCTCAATACTCCGATTACTATTAAGGTAGGTGAAACGAAATCCTTGTTATTAGAAGTACTTGTGCTAGATACCGTTGGCAAGAACACCGATATTCTGAAGCTTGAAACAAATGATAAATTTTTCCCGAGCAAACAAATTGCGGTTGGTATAAACTATAAGCAAGATTATAGCAAGTGGAAGAAAAGAGATTACAAGAAAGCACCACAGATAGTATTCAGTAACGAAAAAATACAAATGGGAGAAATAAAGAGTGGTGCTATAACTAGAAGAAATATAGATTTTACCAATACGGGGAAATCAGACCTTATTATAAGACGAATAGATACAGACTGCAGTTGTGCTGTTATAGCTCCTGCTAAGCTGGTAATAGCTCCTGGAGAAAGTATAAAAGTAGATGTAAAGTTTGATTCACTTTACAAGAAGGGATCTCAATCTAAAGCTATAACGGTTTACTCTAATGATCCAGTGCATCCTGTCAAAAAAATATACGTACAAGCAGAGGTGTATTAGGTTTTGAGTTTGGCAAAATTTTAGAATAGTTAGAATTATGAAAAAGCAACAGTCTTTACTTTTAGTTGTAGTTTGCCTTATGGCCTCATTTCTAGGAGCATTTTCATATAAAACTTGGTTTGATACCGATAACACTATTGTAATACAAAAAGGTGATGACACGCCCTATCTGAATGTTAATTCTGCCGATATGGCAAATTTAGAAACTGGGTTTATAGATGCATCCAAAAGTAGTACTGCGAGTGTAGTGTTTATAAAAACAGAGTCTCAGCAGTATCAGTCTAGTGGTTTTTGGGGTTTTGGTTTTGATCCCTTTGGTCGTATTGGCAAAGTGGCTAGCACGGGCTCCGGGGTTATAATAAGTGCAGATGGATACATCGTCACAAATCATCACGTAATAGCTAATGCAGATAAAATAGACGTAGTACTAAGCAGCAACAAAAAAAGCTACAGTGCTGAGCTAATAGGTGCTGACCCAAGTAGTGATTTGGCCTTACTCAAGGTAAAAGCAACTGATTTAGAACCAATTACCTTTAGTAATTCTGATGATGTGCAAATAGGTCAATGGGTACTAGCTGTTGGAAATCCCTTTAACCTCACCAGTACAGTAACAGCGGGTATAGTAAGTGCCAAAGGAAGAAATATAAACATCGTAAATAATCAATTTCCAATAGAGTCTTTTATTCAAACAGATGCGGCTATTAATCCTGGAAATAGTGGAGGTGCATTGGTAAATCTAAAAGGCGATTTAGTGGGCGTAAATACTGCCATAGCAAGTAAAACAGGTAGTTATGTAGGTTACGGCTTTGCTATACCTAGTAATATAGTGATGAAAACTATTGAAGATTTGAGAGAATATGGTGAAGTGCAGCGAGGTTTTGTAGGTGCAGATGTAGTAGATATAGATGGCGATATAGGCGAGAAACTAGGAAGCAACGGGGTACTCATAAAAAGAATAACAGGCACCAATGATGAGGCGGTTAAAAAGCTAGAAGTAGGTGATGTAATCAGTAAGATAAATGAGAAAATCATTGATAGTAAATCTACGTTTGATGAACGTATAGCTTACCTTAGGCCAGGAGATGTAGTTAAGTTTGAGATTTTTAGAAATGAAAAACAGATGGAACTAGAGCTTACTCTAGTCAACAAAAACGGCACAACTAAAATTACTAAAAAAGAATCAATCATAAGTGAAACTCTGGGTGGTGAGTTTGAAGCTATATCTAAACTAGAAGCTAAAACATTCAGAATAGAAAATGGGGTAAAAGTGACTAATATTTCAACTGGGAAACTCCGTAAAATGAACATCAGTGAAGGTTTTATTTTTGTAAAAGTGAATGGAGAAGCTCTGAACGACCCTGCACAGCTTATAGAACTATTAGAATTTTATAAAGGCCAGATTCGTATTGAGGGCATTGCCTCTAACGGAAGTACTCAGTATTTAAGCTTTACGTTTAGATAGTTCATTTGTGTTCTTTTACTAATTGCCACAATTCTTTGATTAATTACTTTTGCTATGTATGCGGGTTACTACAACTCTAATTTCGCTGCTTCTTATACATCTATGCTTTAGCCAGACCCTAAAATAGATTATAACTAATTTTGAATTATGGGTAGTTTAGCAACTAGGTATTTAATTTATGTATCTAGCTATAGCAAAAGAAAACATGGATGTGGTAGCAAATCTGAAACCTCTCTATTGGAGAAAAAGAGTTGCACTTATCTCATCTAGTAGATAATACAATACACCTTAAATATCGTTCTATTGAGTCGAAACTCTCTGTTTATGCGTAAATTAACTGTTTAAACAACGGCGAATCTTTTTAAGATACGTAATTATTCTGTCCAAGATATAACAAAGTAAACTTAGATATATAATTCATTTCTACATAGGACAAAAGTTATACTACTTACCACCTACACTTAAAAAGTATCATCGACACAAACTAGGCCATAGATACTTTAAACTCGCTGGTCTCGTGAAATTCTATCCCTGGATTGTTGGCCTTAGCCATCTGAAGTAGATAGGCTGTTTGAGCTAGATATACTAGATTTTCATCTTTGTCTAGCACCACATCTTGGGGTTTATATTTTATAAATTCAGCTATCTTGTCTTTATCTCCAGTCATCCAGCATGCTTTGTGGTAGTTTACAGAGTCAAATCTAGCTTTAGCATTATACTCGTGTTCTAGTCTGTATTGTATTACCTCGAACTGTAATTCACCTACTACGCCTATAATTTTTCGATTTCCAGGTTGTTGTGTAAATAGTTGAGCTACACCTTCGTCTGTAAGCTGGTTTAACCCCTTCTCTAGCTGCTTACTCTTCATAGGGTCCATATTGACTACCTCTCTGAATAATTCAGGGCTAAAGCTTGGTATACCTTTAAACACCAGCTCCTCTCCTTCAGTAAGTCCATCGCCTATTTTGAAATTTCCCGTATCGTATAATCCTACTACATCACCTGGATATGCAAATTGAGTGATTTCCTTGCTGTCTGCTAAAAAAGTATACGGATTACTAAAACGCATCTTTTTACCAGTACGTGGGTGTATATAGAATGTATTTCTCTCGAAAGTACCGCTACAAACCCTCAAAAATGCAATTCTATCTCTATGGTTTGGGTCTAGATTGGCATGTATCTTAAAAATGAAACCAGTCATTTTTTTCTCGTCTGGTTCTACTTCTCGTTTATCAGTAGGTCTTGGTCTAGGACTTGGAGCGATCTTCACAAATGTGTCTAGTAACTCTTGCACGCCAAAATTATTAAGAGCCGAACCGAAAAAAACAGGAGCAAGAAGGCCCTCTTCGTATAACGAAACATCAAAAGGTTCGAAAACACCATTTATCAATTCAACATCTTCTCGTAACTGATTAGCATCAGCTACTCCTATTATTTTGTCTAATCGTTCATCTTCTAGGTTTTCTATTTGAACATAGTCCGCGGCCTTTTTCGTTTTATCTGCTTCAAATAGGTTCAAAGAGTTATCATGAAGAAGAAAAACACCTTTAAATCTGCTCCCCATATTAATTGGCCAGCTAAGCGGTCTTGTAGTGATTTGCAACTCATTTTCTAGCTCTTCTAGTATATCAAAAGGATCTTGCCCTTCTCTATCCATCTTATTTACAAAAATAATAACAGGTGTATTCCTCATTCTACATACCTGCATTAGCTTACGTGTCTGATCCTCCACACCTTTAGCCACATCAACTACTAGGATTACGCTATCCACGGCTGTAAGTGTACGGTAGGTGTCCTCTGCAAAATCCTTGTGCCCAGGCGTATCTAGAATATTAATTTTATTTCCCTTGTATTCAAAACTCATTACCGAGGTAGCCACCGATATACCTCGCTGCTTCTCTATCTCCATAAAATCGGAAGTTGCCGTTTTTTTGATTTTATTACTTTTTACTGCACCTGCAGTTTGGATAGCACCACCAAAAAGAAGGAGCTTCTCTGTCAGCGTAGTTTTACCCGCATCCGGGTGAGAAATGATACCAAATGTTTTGCGTTTTTCTATTTCAGCTTTTAAACTCATACAAGAGTGCAAGATTAGCACAATAGGTACCAATCAAAAAAGAATAAGCCTGTTAATTCTATACCGCAGTACTCAAGATGTACAGATCAAAAATATATTTCTCTAATTCTGATACTATATTAGTGACTCAGAGACTGAAATAGAGACATTATTATTGAAAAAATAGATGAGTAAACATTGTATTTTTTACATTTGCTGTCATGAAAGTACATCAATTATTAATCGCAGTTTTAGTCGTAAGTTCTTGCTCCATATTTAAGGGTAAAAAACCTCAGAGTAAAACTATTTGGGTAAATAGTGAGCAATCTGAATGTGCCACAGGTACTTGTTTGCAAGTGAAGTACTCTGAAAAGGCTACCGAATGGATTACTCTCAATCAAAAGATTGAAGGTTTTGAAGCCACCAAAGGATTTTTATACCAATTGGAGATTTCTGAAACTCAAGTGCCTAAAGAAGAGCAAGCCGCAGATAAACCGAAAACTATACTCAAACTAGTAAATTTACAAGCTAAGCAACCAGACTTAAAAGAAGATGGGATGTATGTATATATCAAAACAAGTATTGGAGATATTGTAGGTAAGCTGTATATGAATAGAGCACCGCTTACAGTTGCCAATTTTGTTGGCTTAGCAGAAGGTACTTTAGAAAATACGGCAAGACCTATCGGTACACCTTTTTACGATAGTCTCATATTCCATAGAGTGATTCCAAGTTTTATGATTCAGGGTGGAGATCCAGATGGAATAGGCAGCGGTGGACCAGGGTACAAATTTAAAAATGAGATTCATCCTGACTTGCAACATAATAAGCCAGGTATATTTAGTATGGCAAATTCTGGGCCTAATACCAATGGTAGTCAGTTTTTTATAACGCATAAAGCTACACCTTGGTTAGATGGGGCCTATAATATATTCGGAGAAGTAGTACTAGGTCAAAATATAGTAGATGTTATGGGAAATGTACCACGAGGAAGAGGTGATAGACCTAATGACCCAATATACATGTCTGTAGAAATAATTAGAGTAGGCGATGCGGCTATAAATTTCAATGCTAACGCTACCTTTAAAATAATGCAAAGGTGAGCAGTCCGATAGAGCGAAAGCAATTTAAATTTAAAGGAAGTAAAGAGAAGCTAATTACCGCTGATCTTACATATGCCAAGTATGCAGGTGAAGTGCCTGTAGTAATTTTCGCACACGGTTTCAAAGGATTTAAAGATTGGGGTGCTTGGCCGCTAGCAGCAGAAATATTTGCGGTGAAAGGATTACCGTTCTTCAAATTTAATTTCTCCCATAACGGCACTACACCTGAGTGCTTAACAGATTTCAAAGATCTAGAGGCTTTTGGTAATAATAATTTTAAAATAGAATTAGATGATTTAGGTCTTGTTTTAGATTTCATTGAGAAAAAATCATCTTCCTTTGATTTTGGCTGGAACGGGGAGATATTTCTAGTAGGACATAGCAGAGGTGGAGCCATAGCTTTGCTAAGAGCTGCGGCTGACAAAAGAATAACCAAATGTGCTACGTGGGCTAGCGTATCCGATCTAGAACGATACCTAGAATTAAAAGAGGTAAATAGTTGGCGAAAAGAAGGTGTGCACCACGTACCCAACGCACGCACGAACGTAGATATGCCCATATACTTCCAGTTTGTAGATGCCTATGCTCAAAATGCTAAAGAGTTGCACTTAGGCTCGGCCTTAGAAAACATAGACTGCCCGCTGCTTATAGTACACGGAGAATGTGATACTGTAGTGCCCTCAGCTGACGCATATACTATTTACAGT
>JBDNFQ010000352.1:0-8252 GCA_041689715.1 Bacteroidia bacterium | reverse complement strand
TACATTTTTTGCGTCTTTGGTAGGAAGCAAAAGTGATAAAAAAATTCCGAAAAGGATTCTGGGGCATGCCCCAGAATCCTTTATTCTTATCCTAGCTGATACTCCTATACATAGTGTCGCACTTAATACTTGAATCTAAGGTTATCGGTTGATTAATTATTTGTTAGGAATAGTATTTATTAATTTTAAATTTGCAATCGATTAAAAAAAAATGGTCGGATGGCCGAGTGGCTAGGCACAGCTCTGCAAAAGCTGCTACACCGGTTCGAATCCGGTTCCGACCTCAATTTATAATCCTAACCTTCAACAGGTTAGGATTTTTTGTTTCTACCTACTCCATATTCGGTTATATTTGTGTGCATATCATTAAAATGTTAGGTTTATGATTAAATGGTTTTTCTCAGGCTTTCTACTTATTTTGTACTCTGTGGCTACTGCCCAACTTCAAAGTGTATCCAAAACACTGATTAATGACCTTCCTGTTTATCAGGCATACCATCCTAATTTAAAGATGAAAAGTGCCCAAGCACCAAAGAGTTGCGACGAAGACACATTGGAATATGCGAGATACAAAGGAACCGCGTATACGGGTATCGGTATTTTTAATGGATATGCATTAGGACAATATTTCGACACGCCAGATAGTGTCGAAATAACCGGAACTACTTTCTATTGTTGGGGGCTTTCTAGCGGCAATGACACTGTGGAGCTAACGGTAAAGCTGTATAAAGCGGGTAGTGATACATTACCAACAGGTAGTGCCCTTCGCACCACCACAATAAAAATAGATACAGCTTTTGGTGGTGGTGTTTTAACAGCGTTAAGAAGAAGTGTTGTGTTTCCTACGAGTTACAAAACAAATGAGCCGTTTATTATAACTATTGAATCGTCAGACAGTCTACGAGTAGCCATAGTAACTAATAGTTATACCGCCAAAGACGGTGATGCAGAAAATTTGGCGTGTGGAACTGTTAGTGGAACGTGGTACAATTGCCTAAACCTAAATATAAATGGAACTCCATTGGATTGTGATGTGCTTATTGAACCTCACGTGAAGTATAAGACCTTTGCAGATTTTTCGGTTGACAACTGCTTTAGAATAACTGATTCTGTGGCATTTACGAATAAAAGCTCAAAAATACTTGGACATCGCATGTATAATCGATATATGTCTTATGGTTTAGGTCAATATGCCTATTATTGGTATTTCGGTTTAGGAGCGGGTTCTATATACGACCCAGCCCCAAAATACAAGTACTTTACGAATAACAACTACCAAGTTAGGTTGATTACAACGATGTATGGATGGCGATCGCCTATAGGGTGCGGGGACACGGCCTACTTCGAT
Organism: Bacteroidia bacterium; assembly: GCA_041689715.1. Lineage (GTDB taxonomy): Bacteria > Bacteroidota > Bacteroidia > NS11-12g > UBA9320 > UBA9320. The sequence continues at coordinate 6,904 of JBDNFQ010000352.1, read as the reverse complement.
TTGCACTATCAACCGACAGAAATAACATATTTAGCTGACACACCAGTATGCAGCGGAAATGCCGCTGTTATAAATGCATTTAGTACAGGTAACATAAGTTGGTTTAATAGTGTATCAGATACTACGGCCTTTCTTAAAAGCAGTACTTACACCACTCCTGTTTTAGACTCTACTATGATTTACGTAGTACAAGCCAAAAATTTCGAATGCGAAACTCAGAAAAAAACCATTTTAATTCCCGTGGCTACTACACCTGATTTACCTACTGTATTTAACGATTCCATTTGCTTAAATGCCAAAGCAAACTTAAGTGCTTCAAGCAATGTAGGTCAAATTATTTGGTGGACAGATTCTGTAAAAGGGGTGGCTTTGGATACTGGAAATGTGTATGTAACCCCAAGCTTAACTTCATCTAAGTTATACTACGCAGAGACTAATAACTTTGGATGCCTGAGCAGCAAGCGCGTAGAAGTAGTTGCAGATGTAAATTCAAATAACGCGCCTTCAGATCCTATTACAAATACAGATAGTTTGATATGTTTATACGATGGTAACGCTATTTTAATAGCCGCATCGCCAGATGGAGACGACCTACGATGGTACACAAACCCAACGGGTGGAACCGCCGTATCTACTAGTGGAAGTTACTCCTTCACTCCTACTACCCTCGGAAATAAATTTATATATGTAGAAGCATATGACGGACAATGTGCAAGTACTCGAGTGCAGAAAAAAATTGCCGTGTGGACTTTCCCTTCACATTCTTTTATGGAAACAGACACACTTTGTCTTGGTGATACACTCAATCTAGACTTTTCTTACACGTTTGGAGCTGTTAAATGGTTTGATGCAGCATCTGGCGGAAACGTAGTTTACGATAGCAATAAGTTTAAAATTAATGATTTGTCAAAAGCGACAACATTCTACTTAGAGCCATATAGCAACGCTTGTAAAGATACAATGAGACACCCATTGGAAATAGAAGTGCTGCCATTTGGTAAATTAACTCAGCTGCAAGCATCTTCAGTTTGTGCCAATAATCCTGCAACGCTTACGGCAAACACCAATGTGGGCTATATAATTTGGTCTAGTTCGGCTATAATGGATACCATTTTGGCCCAAAGTAACCTCTATGTAACCCAACCACTTAAAGCAACATCAACGTTTTACGCTGCAACTAAGAATTATAAATGTATCAGCGTCCCTGAACCTATTACAGTAACCGTAAAACCTGCACCTAGTGCTGATTTCAATTATCAAGTGAACAGCACCGGTAATTTCACCTTTGTGGCCAGCAGCCCAGGCTTGAGCTACAATTGGAATTTTGGCGATGGAAATACGGGTATTGGCAAATCGTTGACATATAAATACACTAGCAATGGCAATTTTGATGTAACATTAAATACAACAAATGGCCAAGGATGTTCTGCAAGCAGTAAAAGAAGTGTTAAAGTGGCAGGAATTACAGGAAGTGTGTCTAACCACGTAGCTAATTTCAATGTAAATGTGTGGCCAAATCCAACCAATGGATTTTTATTCCTAGAACTTAATTCCTCACAATGCAACGCTAGTTTAGTGAGCATAGATGGTAAATTATTGAATAATTGGCAATTATACAATGGTTTTAATACCATTGACTTAAATGAAGCTACTCAAGCAGCTGGCACATACATCTTAAAAATAAGTAATAAGGAAAGTACTCAATACTTTAGAATTATAAAGCAGTAACTGCAAAGAAGACTGAAGTAAAAAGGCCTTGATGCGACTGTATCAAGGCCTTTTTTAATAAAATAGTCAACCTACAAAAATCATTGAGTGCTTCTTTGTGAATGACTGCTTATTATTTATTGATAGTCATCTGAATGTAGTGAAATCAAACAACGGGAAGGGAAAGTTCAGACCCTATTTACAACGACTACAGAACCTTGCTGAAATAACATGGGGACAGGGTTTTAAAACATTGTTGTGAGACACTGACATACGTGTATGAAAGCATTATTTTATACGTGCAGAATCTAGAATTTGAAAAGTAGAATGAACGAAGGAATAAAAAGAACACCAAAAGCAATAGCCAAGCAGAAAGGATATTATCGTCCCAGCAGGCACTCAGACGAAATAGCAGATATTAATGCCTTAGACTGGGTAAGACACAATAACTTACCCGAGGCTCCATTAGACCTCACAGAGGCAGCTAAAGAGGTTTGGAACTACTAACTGTCCCAGGCAGCTAATCTAGAGGGATCCCTAAAGTAGATTCACGAAAAAGAGATCTAAACCATAAAGACCCAGTAATCTTATTATTACTGGGTCTTTATAATATAATTTCACAATCCAAACTAAACGGTATCGCTTATTAAGATGAGACGATGAAGCAACTCTTATTCATTAGGACGTCTTAAGACATCAAATTTACCTCCTGTCAAGTTTACAGAGTTTGTGCCAATTTTTACTACTCCAGAAAAAGTTCCTTTTATTCTTTCACCGACTGCACCATACTCATTTACTATAGCTGTTAAAGCTGAGTTATCTGCACTATACTCTTGACGTCTTATATCTCCTATGGTTCCAGTACCGCATTCGAAAACAAGTCCTCCCTCATTATGCGTTGTAAAAGTATCTGTCATATTGCCAGGAAATTTAATATTAAAATCTGCTTCGCCATTTGTAATATCATTTCCACTCACATAGATAAACGTCGTATTGGTACCTACATTATAAACAGCAAAGGATGCCTCGTCAGAAATAGCAAGGTCATAGAGTTTTAAACCAACTTTCATTTGATTAAAAATGGTTCTTGGTACAATAGTGTCCGTCCCTGCTGTATCCAAGATAGATGGTTTAGTAATTGGATCAGAGCCGCATCCTGTATTACCAAACATAGCAGTCAGAGATACAAGGGCTAAAAGGATTGTTGCAATTTTTTTCATGATTTAAGATTATTTATATGCAATTATACAAATGCTTTCGGAAAAATGATAATAGCTATTAAAGATATTAAGCTAAAACGACTTGTTAAATAATTGTATTGGGAAGTAGAGTTTCACTGGAAGCATAATTCAATAGAATTCCATTGCTATTGCCCCGATAAATTATTTTACCTTCTGACGCCTCCAAATAAGTGCTCTCTGGTAAGCAAACCACTCTTTTATCTTGATTAGCAACTAGAAACTCTTTTAGCCTTTGCAGACGAGACTCACCACCGTGATTTTCGATAGTCTTATCTGTATAGTGTGGGTTGATTTGGTCCTCAATAAGATTCAATGCCTCAAAGCTTTGTGGCTCTACTATTGGCATATCATTAGTAGTACATATAGTTGGGCTAGCTATATTAGACCCAGCACTCCAGCCTACGTAAGGTACACCTTCATAAACTTTAGTTCTTATGTGCTCTATTAACTTTTTGTCTTGCAAAGTTTTTAATAGATGAAAAGTATTTCCTCCACCTACGAAAATGGCAGAAGCATTCTGCAGGGCTTCTATTTCATTTTCAAAGTCATCTATATTAGTAACCTGTAAACCTACATAAGCCAAAGCGTTGTTTACCTTAGCGGTATACTCCGCATAGCTGAAACCTACGCCAGCATAAGGTATAAAGATAATTTGCTTAGAATTTTCAGCTACAGCAGATGCAATGATGCCTTTGCACCATTGCATATACTGTTCACCAAAATTTGTTGAATTGCTAAGTAAAAGAAGATTGCTCACTTAAGTGATATTACTCTGATACTATTTCTAATAATTCTACTTCGAATATTAATATAGCATTAGCAGGTATAGGACCTTGTGCACGTGGACCATATCCTAGACTAGATGGTATTACAAGTTCCCACTTAGATCCTACTGGCATCATAGTAAGGGCTTCTGTCCATCCCGGAATAACCTGATTTGCGGCAAAAACAGTTGGCTCTCCTCGCTCTACTGAACTATCGAAAACAGTACCATCAATAAGTTTACCTGTGTAGTGCACCTTTACTTTATCTTCTTTTAGTGGTTTCGGGCCATTGCCTTCTGTTATTACTTTATATTGTAATCCAGATTCAGTGACGCTAACACCTTTTTCTGCTTTATTTTTATTCAGGAATACATCTTCTTCAGCTTTCGCAGCTGCAGCTTTCGCTTCATCTATTTTACTGAAATATGCTTGCATAAATGCACCTGCATCCTCATCGGTTATTTCGGCTTCTTTATCTTCAAACGCTCTCTGCATACCCATTAAGAAAGACTTATTGTCTAGTTCACTTACACCGCCTTTAGTTTTCAGACCCTTGGCATAGCTGTGACCCAGTAAGTAACTTACAGAATCCAACTCAGTAGAAAGTTCGGTTGCTTTGGAAGTATCTACAGTTACTTCAGACTGGCTACACGCACTAAAAATAAATGCGATTGAAGCTAAAATTAAAATTTGTTTCATGTATTTGTATTAAGTTTTTACTTATATAGATTCAAAAGAAACCCCAGCATACAGCTCATTTCTTCTTTCTGTAATCTCTGTATCTTCTCTGTAAGAATCATAATCAGTTGGTTTATCTACCATACCATTAGGTCCTATTTCTACTACTCTATCCGCTATACTTTGGATAAAGTGGTGGTCGTGCGAAGTAAACAATACAGTGCCTTTGTAGTCTTTTAAACTGTTATTAAACGCTGTAATAGACTCCAAGTCTAAGTGATTCAATGGTTCATCGAGCATCAACATATTTGGATTACTAAGCATAAGCCTAGAAATCATACATCTTACTTTTTCACCTCCACTCAAAACATTACACTCTTTTAATGCTTCATCGCCACTAAAAAGCATTTTACCTAAGAAGCCACGGATAAATGTTTCATCCTTTTCTTCAGAATACTGTCTCAGCCAATCAACTAAACTTAATTTAGATTGGAAATACTCGTCATTATGATTGGGTAAATAGGCTTGATTTATAGTAATTCCCCATTCTATCGTACCTGAATCGGGCTCTAGTTCGCCATTCATTACTTGGTAAAATTTGGAAGTAATGATACTATGCTTGGAGTATAAGAATACCTTATCTCCTTTATTTAAACTAAAGCTAATGTCTCTAAAATAAGGCTCTAACGTTAAACCTGTCACATTTAATATTTGGTCACCAGCGTCTCTTTCTTGCACAAATATAATGGCCGGATATTTTCTACTTGATGGCTTAATTTCATCCATATTGAGGTTTTCAAGCATCTTTTTACGAGATGTAGCCTGCTTAGATTTTTTTACATTGGCACTAAACCTAGCTATAAAGTCTTGAAGTTCCTTCTTACGCTCTTCAGATTTTTTGTTTTGATTTTGCTGCTGTCTTAATGCTAATTGAGAACTCTCGTACCAGAAAGTATAGTTGCCGCCAAATTGACTTATTTTTTTGAAGTCTATATCCACTACTTGAGTACAAACAGAATCTAAGAAATGTCTATCGTGAGATACTACAATTACTAGGTTGGGAAAGTTTACAATGAAATTTTCTAGCCAAGCTACAGTTTCTATATCTAAGTCATTTGTAGGCTCATCCATTACTAATATATCTGGATTACCAAAGAGGGTTTGTGCTATCAGCACTCTAACCTTCTCATTACCACTTAGATCTTTCATAAGCATATGATGCTTATCAGAACCTATACCAAGACCTTCTAGTAGTTCTCCCCCCTCACTCTCAGCCATCCATCCGTTCATTTCGGCGAATTTTTCCTCTAGTTCAGAAGCCTTAATTCCGTCTTCCTCATTAAAATCGTGTTTAGCATAGAGCTCGTCTTTTGCTAACATAATGGCATACATCTCCTTATGCCCTTGCATTACAGTATTTAATACGGGAAATTCATCGTACTTAAAGTGATCTTGGCTTAATACGGCCATACGCTTGCCTTTTTCTACAGACACGTGACCAGAAGTGGATTCCATCTCACCTGTCAGGACTTTTAGAAATGTTGATTTACCTGCTCCATTTGCACCTATTATTCCATAACAATTGTTAGTGGTAAATTTTAGGTTAACCTCGTCAAAAAGTACTCTTTTCCCGAATCGAATAGATAAATCGTTTACTGTAATCATTACTTGCTAAAAAGGCTGCAATATTAGCGGTTTATCTTCTAAAAACAGCCATCTTTTGGCTTTAAGTTGGGACTAAGTTATATTACCTTGCACCGTCTAATATTATCTAATCAAAAAACAATGAATAACACAGCAACACTAGTACTTGCATTAGCACTCATTTTTACCATGTGGGGAATGGGACTTGCCTTAGTTATAGACGATTTTAAACGTGTCATCAAATTTCCTAAAGCAATATTGATAGGCCTGCTAAATCAATTAGTTCTACTACCTCTTATGGCCTTCAGCCTTTTATACTTAATACCAGCTTCACCAGAAATAGCTATTGGTATAGTGATACTGTCTGCCTGTCCCGGAGGCCCCACCTCTAACCTTATGAGTATGCTGGCCAAAGCGGATGTAGCCTTATCTGTGACACTCACCGCCATTACTAGTGTCGTAACTATATTTACGATTCCTTTTATTGTCAATATAGGATTAGAACAATTTACAGGTGCCGGTTCTGTCGTACAGCTCAATGTCCCTAAAACTATTGGGACTATGCTCATCATTGTTATTATACCTATGATAGTAGGTATGGTAATAAGAAGGTACTCTTCAGATTTTGCTAAAAAAATGGATCGTCCGGTGAGAATATGCTCGGTGGCACTACTTGTACTAATAATAGTGGGTATAATAATACAGGAGCGTACGAATATTATAAACTACTTCACTAGCATCCGAAAGTTTTCAAACCAGAGCTACAAAGCCTCTACATCCCATTATACACGTAGCCTAGGTTCAATTTAGCCTGAAAATAAGTCTTGATCAAACAGTAACTCCCTTTGTTTTTTGAATTGGACTTTTCTC
>JBDNFQ010000351.1:0-12232 GCA_041689715.1 Bacteroidia bacterium | reverse complement strand
TACCAGAAGGAACTATTAACTCAGAGCTTTTTGGTCACGATAAGGGAGCATTTACGGGTGCCTTAGATAACAGAAAAGGCTATTTTGAAAGTGTAAACGGCGGAACTCTATTTCTAGACGAAGTAGGTGAATTGCCGCTTGAGACACAGAGCAGACTGCTACGTGTGCTAGAAAACGGAGAGTATATACGAGTAGGTAGTAGCAAAGTACAGAAGACGGACGTTCGTATAATTACAGCTACCAATAAAGAGTTAATAGGTCTAGTAGAGAAAGGTAAGTTTAGAGAAGATTTATACTACAGACTTTCTACGCTACCCATAGCGGTGCCGCCGCTTAGAGATAGAGGGAGTGATGTGGTCCTATTGTTTCAAAAATTCGCATTTGATGCATCAGAAAAATATAGAAGTGAGCCACTAAACCTGACCTTGGATGGAGAGCAAGTGCTTACCAACTACAGATGGCCGGGTAACATTCGCCAGCTAAAGAATATTGCAGAGCAAATAGCGGTGTTAGAGCAGGACGATATTATAGATGCGGGTATTATTTTAAAGTATTTGCCAGCCAAAGCAGAAAGTAACTTGCCTGCACTGTACAAAGAAAAAAGTGAACATTCAGACGTATCGGAACGGGATATTTTTTACAAAGTATTAATAGATCTAAAAAAAGATGTCTCTGATTTACGCAAGGTGGTTTATGGAATGGCAGAAAACGCCAATATAAATGAAGATTATCTGAAGGATAATAAGGCCGCTATCACACGTGTGCTATCTCAAGACAACGAAAAAAGTAATGAATCCTCTTATGCTTCTGTGCATCACTCAGAAACGGATGATGACCTACATGAGCACACTGTAGTAGAAGATCAGGACAATGTGGGAGAGCATGAGATATTGTCTTTAGAGGCTAAGGAAGAGGAACTTATACGCAAAGCATTGCTTAAAAATAATGGCAGACGAAAAAAGGCTGCTCAGGAATTAGGGATATCAGAAAGAACTTTGTACCGAAAAATAAAACAATATGAAGTCGATAAGTAAGGTTTTTTTAATAGGTATATCGGGATTACTTTTTCTGCTATCTTCTTGTAATCTGTATAAATTTAGTGGGACATCTATCCCTCCAGAGGTGAAGACTTTTTCCGTAGGCTTTTTTGATAACAGAGCCTCGATAGTATCACCGCTACTTAGCCAGATAATGACTGAAAAGTTAAAGCAAAAATTCATTTCGGAAACAAATTTGAGTATTGAAGAGACCAATGGAGACTTCAGTTTTAGTGGGGCCATAGTAGAATACTCGGTAACTCCAGTATCTGCACAAAGTTCTGATAATGCTCAGCTTAATAGATTGACCATAGTGGTGGAGGTGAAGATGGACAGCAAGAAGTCTCCTAGCAGCTCATTTGAGCAAAGAGTACCTAGTTTTGTAGATTTTGATGCGAGCAAAGATTTTTCGGGTGAAGAAGATCAGTTGATAGATGAGATATCTGATATGATTGTGCAGCTAATTTTTAATAAAGCAGCTATAAATTGGTAGAGAGATATTCAGATATATCTAAATTAGTGGCTAATAACAATAGCTTAGCAGGAGACGATGTAGAAGTATTACAAAATCTAGTAGCACAAATGCCGTGGTGTTCTGCCTATCGTGTGGTGCTGGCAAAAGCATATCACTCGCAAGATTCTTTTCAAAAGAATAAACATTTGCGGTTAGCTGCAACCTACATAGGGCAGCGGGAACAGCTATTCTCCTATATTAACGGAGTGCTAAATTTAAGTAATGCTACGTCAGTACAAGTTAAAGTGAATTTAGAAGAAGATGAGGTATCACAAGAAGTTACTTTAGATGAAGTTACTCAAAGTGTAACTTCTGAAAGCTCACAACTAGGAGTAAAAGAAGAGAAATCTGAAGTAGATACTAAGAGTAATGAACTATCGGTGTTTGTAAATGAACAAGAGACTGTTTTTGATGTTGGAGCTTCTGAATCGACTCTTAATGAAGTGTCTGCCAAAGAACAAGAGGCTATAAGTGAAGCGAAAGAGATAATTACTAAAACGGACGAACCGGCAAAGCAAAAAGAAATTAAAATAGACTTTGAGAAAGTGGTAAAATATAATCCACTGACGGAATTACCCAAAATAGAACGTCCAAAGGAGCGAGATCGTACAGAATTAAGTTTTGACTACGTAGCGTATAATCCAGAAAAAGAGCTAAACAAGCTAATAAAAGATAAAGAAAACAGACAGGAAGATAGTGAGAATGATTTCTTGTTTTGGCTCAATACGGTAGGAGAGGAAGAAAAGACCGACGAAAGTAAGCCTGAAGATAAATCGCCAGACACTGTACAGCGTTTACTAGAGCAGTTTTTGGCTACTAAGACTACCAGGCGGCGTATACGTCCGGCAGAGTTTTATCGTGCGAGTAATAAAGCTGAAGAGAGTGAGCAGGATAAAATGGAGGTGATAAGTGAAACATTAGTAGAGCTTTATGCAAAACAAGGCTATCTAGAAAAGGCCGTCACTGGATTTAAGAAATTAAGTTTGCAAAATCCTGATAAATCAGCGTATTTTGCCGCCCGTATCAAAGAAATAGAAAATAAAAGTTAGATCAAAATAATATGTTTATCACACTTATAATATTAGCATCCATAGTAGCAATACTACTTATTTTAGCTGTACTTATCCAAAACCCCAAAGGGGGAGGAATAGCAGCAAATTTTTCTGCAGCTAATCAAATAGCTGGTGTAAAAAAGACCAACGAATTTGTGGAAAAAGCAACATGGACCTTAGCAATTGCACTTTTTGTTTTTGCAATAGGAAGTCGATTTGTCTATACTCAAAATGTAGAACAGCGAAATGCTTTTTTAGATAGAATTGAGAATAGTACTCCCGCAGCTCCTGCTCCTGAGGCATCTAATAGCCCTGTACCGCAGCAGCCGAGTTCTGAGTTAGATAATCAACAATTGAACCCTGAGGCTATGCCAGAAGGTCAAGATGGTGATTTGTCTCAGTAATTTTTTTTAAAAATAGTAAAAAGGCAAGACTACATTAGTCTTGCCTTTTTTTTGTAATATTTTGTCAATCTGGCTTGATTACAGTATTGGAATAGAAAGTGTAAGATTATTTATGGACACCATCATTCAAATTACATTAGGCCTCACAGCCATTTTGCTAATAGCAGCTATTGCAGTACAGTCCCCCGCTAACTCAATAGGACAAACCCCTAAAGTACTACAGAAAGTATACGCACATAAAACTACATCCGTACTGCAAAAAGGTACTTGGTTCTTGGGTTTTGCCTTAGTATCTCTTGTAGTTTCACAAATGTTTGTGTAGACTAACTGTCTTAGTAACTTCGTAAATACTGCCAGATTGACTTTATCTCTGATTGCTTTTCAGGATTAGACCCTAATTTAAAGAAATTATGTCTTTTATAGCGACTTGGCATAGAGTGTGAAATAGCTTGAACACAACCGTAAATTAATAATAAAAAAATGAGTATAAAACCATTATCAGACAGAGTATTGGTAGAGCCTGCAGCTGCAGAAACTAAAACAGCTGGTGGCATCTACATTCCGGACACAGCAAAAGAGAAACCTCAAAAAGGGACTGTAATAGCCGTAGGTCCTGGAAAAATAGACGAACCAACTACAGTTAAAAAAGGGGATACGGTACTTTATGGTAAGTACAGCGGAACTGAGCTTACTGTAGACGGTAAGGACTTATTGATTATGAGAGAGTCAGACATTCTCGCAATCGTTTAATTTTATTTAACTAAAAAATAAAAAACATTTATAAAATGGCAAAGCAAATATTATTTGATACGAAAGCTAGAGACAAACTAAAAAAAGGAGTTGATGCCCTAGCAAATGCAGTAAAAGTAACTTTAGGACCAAAGGGTAGGAACGTAGTAATAGACAAAAAATTCGGGTCGCCTAATATTACCAAGGATGGGGTGACAGTAGCTAAAGAGATAGAGCTTAAGGATCCTATAGAAAATATGGGAGCTCAAATGGTAAAAGAAGTAGCATCTAAGACTGCAGATATAGCTGGAGATGGTACTACTACCGCTACAGTATTGGCTCAAGCCATAGTGGCTGGAGGACTTAAAAATGTAGCTGCAGGAGCTAACCCTATGGACCTTAAAAGAGGTATAGATAAAGCAGTAGCAGGCATTAAAATTAGTCTCGCTAAGCAAAGTGAGAAAGTAGGTGATGATTTTGATAGAATAGGCCAAGTAGCATCTATCTCTGCTAACAACGATGAAGTAATTGGTAAACTCATAGCGAACGCTATGAAGAAAGTGGGTAAAAGTGGTGTTATAACTGTAGAAGAAGCTAAAGGAACTGAAACTGAAGTAAAAATAGTGGAAGGTATGCAGTTTGATAGAGGATATCTATCTCCCTATTTTGTTACAAATACAGAGAAGATGGAAGCTGATATGGAATCTCCTTACATTCTTATTTGTGATAAAAAAATCAGTAGTATGAAAGAATTGCTTCCGGTACTTGAGCAAACTGCTCAAACGGGTAAGCCATTAGTTATCATCTCTGAAGAGGTAGAAGGTGAAGCTCTTGCTACATTAGTAGTAAATAAAATAAGAGGTTCATTAAAAGTAGCTGCTGTCAAAGCTCCTGGTTTTGGAGATAGAAGGAAAGCTATGTTACAAGATATAGCGATACTTACAGGTGGTGTAGTAATAAGCGAAGAGCAAGGACGTAAAATTGAAGATACGACTCTTGATATGCTAGGAACTGCAGAGAAAATAACTATAGATAAAGAAAATACTGTAATCGTAAATGGTGCTGGTAAAGCTGCTGATATCAAAGGAAGAATCAAGCAAATTCAAGTAGAGATAGAAAATTCTACTTCTGACTACGACAAAGAAAAATTACAAGAAAGACTTGCAAAGCTTTCTGGTGGTGTAGCCGTACTATATATAGGTGCAGCATCTGAAGTAGAGATGAAAGAGAAAAAAGACCGAGTAGATGATGCACTTGCAGCTACGAGAGCAGCTGTAGAAGAAGGCATAGTAGCTGGTGGTGGTGTTGCTTTTGTAAGAGCAATAGAGTCTATAGCTAACCTAGAAGGGGATAATGCAGATGAAAACACAGGTATCAATATAATCAGAAGAGCTTTAGAAGAACCACTGAGACAAATCGTAGCAAATGCAGGCGGTGAAGGATCTGTAGTTATTCAAAAAGTGAAAGATGGTAAAAAGGACTTTGGTTATAATGCGAGAACGGATGTATACGAAAACCTCATAAAAGCAGGTGTTATTGATCCTACTAAGGTGAGTAGAGTAGCTTTAGAGAACGCAGCTTCTGTGGCGAGTATGCTACTTACTACGGAGTGTATCATAGCTGATATACCAGAAGACGAAAAACCACACAGTCACTCATCAGATATGGGCGGTATGGGTGGTATGATGTAAGAAAGCTCTTTTGCCTTCAGGCAAATTACAGACTTCTTATTCGCCTTGGCGAAGATTTCATAAAAACGAACAACTAAAGGAGCAGGCATAGAGTCTGCTCTTTTTTAATTAATGTTAATAGCAAAGGACCACCAAGCTGTGTTCCTTTTTTGTACTTTTATGTTTTTAGCTGAGCTATAATACTTTCTCTATATCGCCTGCTATCTTGTCTGGTGTCGTGGTAGGTGCATAGCGTTCTATTACTTCACCCTCTTTGTTCACTAAAAATTTAGTAAAATTCCATTTGATAGCTGAAAGAAAAGGAATCCCTTTTTCTTTTTTTAGATACTTGAATATTGGATGAGCATTTTTGCCATTCACCTCTATTTTCTCGGTAAGCTGAAAAGTAACACCGTGATTTATTTTACAAGCTTCTACTATAGAGTCGTTGGTTTCTGGCTCTTGACCAGCAAATTGGTTGCAAGGAAATCCGAGTACTACTAGTCCTCTTTCCTTATAGTCTTGGTGTAGTTTCTCTAACCCATCAAACTGTGGCGTAAGTCCACATTTGGTAGCGGTATTTATGATTAAGATTGCCTTCCCTTTAAAGTCTGCCATTTTCAGTTCTTGTCCTGCGGGTGTCTTTGCTGTTAGGTCGTAGAAGTTGCTCATTGCTATTTATTTATACAAACTTAACGTATCAAAAAACAAACTGTTTATCTATAAAATTGATGAAGGTATAAGCAAAAGAAGTGAGAGCCAACTAGTCTTCTTCGATTACATTTTTCACTCTCCCAACTTCACCTGTTCCTAGTAATACTTTAATACCGTGTGGATGTTCAGGCGATTTGGTGAGTATTCGTTTTACAAATCCCTCGGTAAGTTCCCCTGTACGTTGGTGATGCTTCTGTACGGCCTCCACTTCACAGCCAATCTCTATATTTTTACGGTATTTACCAGATAGCATTTTTGTCATAAATAAGCGTTGTCAGGCTGATGTCCGTCAGCTGACAGATGTTATAGCAGGCTAAGCTCAAACGTGTTTTAATGCATTCCGATCCACTTAAACTCGTATTCCTTCTCAGGCTCTTTCATGCGGTTGGTTACACGTTGTAGTCTATCTGGAAGTGCCATGAGATAGTCTCTAGCTTTCTCGCCTACTTCATTTATATCTTTCATATGCTCTATATCCCACTCTTTTATGAGGCCAGATAGTATATCTATATAGTCTTGAGCAGTGTATACTTTGGTACGCTGTGCAGCATCACTGAAGTGTTCCCATAGTTCGCCAGCTTTATCTCCAGTTTGTCGCATAAAGTGAGCAGGCATTACTATTTTTCTACGCATCATATCTTCGAAAGCGGTCATCATTTGACTAGGATCTAGCTCAAATATACGTTTTACAAATTCAGAATATGCGGTAGCATGCCTGGCTTCATCAGCTGCTATTATACCGTTAATTTTGGCTAATAATGTGTTGCCTGTTTTTTTTACTAATGTAGCTACTCTTCTGTGAGACACATTGGTAGCTTGCTCTTGAAAACTAGTATATACGAAATTTTTGTAAGGATCTTTGTCTGTACCAATGTCAAAACCGTCACTAATAAGGTGCTGTGTAGTGATTTCCATTTCACGCATATCTACTCTTCCGCAGATATAGAGATACTTATTCAGAAGATCTCCGTGTCTGTTTTCTTCTGCTGTCCATCCACGTACCCATTGGCTCCATCCGTTTGGTTTACCATTGTTGTATTGCTGATTTACGCCTTCTACGTCCATCAGCCAAGATTCATATGTGGGAAGTGCTTCCTCGGTTATGGTATCACCTATAAGAACTGTAAGCAGATCATAGTCCATTTCTTTGGCTATCTCTTGTATTTCTTTTACTTCATCAAAAAACTCCGGATCACGTGAATCAGGGAGTAAGTCCGACGGTTGCCAGTTTGATTCTATTGGTTTTAAAAATTTAACCAGTAAGTCATCCATGGATTTCCCTATGGTAGACATTACTTCTAATCGTAAATCGTGTAAACTCATATTACTGCGAAGATAATGAATGAAGGAATATTAATCGATTACTTCGTGAAACATTAAGATTCTAAATTGCGAATATTGAAGTCATTGCTAAAACTAATTTAGAAGTCTTTGTAGTGTGAAGAACTTAAATGGTTGTTTGTAGTATCTTTTATAGTGCCACTATGGGACGATATTGTTGCTCATTAGGGATGAAATCTTGAAATGTTTTATACATTTAGGTACTAGCTGTTTTACTCATTTACCCTTTCACTCAAGTTCTCTTTCATAGGTATTTTTTAATATTAAACTTAAATCTAGACCTGTACTTAGACTTATACTTTGTCCTACCTTTGCAGTGCAATGAAATTTGAAGAATATAGACTATCCACAGAAGTAAAGCGAAATCTTTATGAAATGGGATTTCGTAGACCAACGGATATTCAGTTCAAATGTATTCCTCATATACAGAGAGGTGAAGACGTGCTAGCTATAGCCCAGACAGGTACAGGTAAAACTGCAGCCTTTGCTATTCCTATCATAGATAAAATCCAGCAGATACAGTTCAAAGCTTTTGAAAAAGGCAGCTTTGTAAGAGCTATAGTAATGGCACCTACACGTGAGCTTGCTCAGCAGATTACTCAGGTATTTAATGAGATAGGAAAACACACAAAGGTAAAAGCACTCTGTATCTATGGAGGAGTAGAGCAAGATCATCAGATCAGTAAGTTGCTAGAAGGAATGGATATTATCGTAAGTACTCCTGGTCGTATGTTTGATTTAGCCAGTCAGGGATACTTGAAGCTAAATAAAGTAGAGATACTAGTACTGGACGAAGCAGATCATATGTTAGACCTCGGATTTGCTAAAGATATAAGCGATTTAGTGGATAAAATCCCGGGACGTAGACAGACCCTCTTTTTTTCTGCTACTATTAATCCTACCATAAAGAAACAAGCCTATAAAATGGTAGGCAGTGGTGCTATCCGTATACAGGTGAGCCCTAAAGATCCTGTAAGTAAGAATGTAGATCACCAGATTGTCTTTGTAGACATGGATGATAAACGGTTCTTTTTACAACGGTTGCTTCTGGAAAATGAGGATAAGAAGTTTTTGGTATTTGTACGTACCAAAGTACGAG
The DNA here is from genome assembly GCA_041689715.1 of Bacteroidia bacterium. Classification (GTDB taxonomy): domain Bacteria; phylum Bacteroidota; class Bacteroidia; order NS11-12g; family UBA9320; genus UBA9320. Next base: position 3,672 of record JBDNFQ010000351.1, on the reverse strand, counting down.
CAGAGCGAGTGAAAAATGCAATGGAACGTGCCGAGATAGATACGCTTACTATACACGGAGACAAGGATCAAGCGGACAGAGAAACTACTCTATTGGCATTTCGTACGGGAGCATGCAAAGTGATGATAGCCACGGATGTATCCGCTCGAGGTATAGACATAGATGGCATAGACTTCGTGGTAAACTATGATATACCAGATGTAGCAGAGAACTACGTACACAGAGTAGGGCGTACAGGCAGGGGCAGAGCTAAGGGGAAAGCAATCTCATTTTGTGCCAAAGAAGAAAAAGAATACCTAGCAGCTATAGAGGAATATACTACCGTACCCATCACTAGAGCAATGGTGACTAAAGGGGAATACTCCGAGACGATAGAGCTAGCAGATGAAAGCAAAAATGACTGGAAGTCACTTATGACTCAAGCACCAGTTAAAAAGAAAAAGAAGGGAAAGAAGAAGTAGAGGGGGTTAAGTAACTTCTAAGACGGTATCTATCTGCCAAATAAGCCGCTCCTTACTGCCATTGTCTAATGCTCGCTGAGCATGCTGGTGTCAGCTTAAAACAAACTTCCTTGGATTTCTCTCAAAGGATAAAATACTCCGATAATAACAAACGGATTACTCATTCTTCGTCTATGAAACTCTTTGGTAGTACCTAAAAAAAAGGTAATATCATTTTTAGCTAGAAACACTTTCTCATATTTCTCGCGTACCTTTTCTAGTGCTACCTCCTCATTACCATTTGCTCTTTTAAGGCAATTCCAATACAGAGCTCCTATTTCCCAGTCTTCTATCATCATTAAGCTAGATTTACCAGAGTCGTCTTCAAATCTATATTTAAACTTATAGGGCAGTTTGGGTATTAGACTTTCAGGAGATTTTACATCTGTAAAAAGGTCGCCTTGCTGCCTGAGTGCAGTCCACTCGTCTTTCCATTCTCGGTCATCTGGGACTATCTCTAGCTTGTGTATCTTAGTTGGCTTAAAACTAGCCAAAGACTTGTTCGTAGGGTCTTTACTCAGCTCTATCAGTTTACTAAGGCTTGCATAGACATTATCTAGGCAAAGCTCTTTTCGTCTTAGCCAGTTTGACTTGGTATCATAGGATTCTCCTACTACTATATCTCGAAAATCGTAATGCTTGGGCGAGTAACTCTCTGGTCTAAAATCGTCCGTTCGTTTTACCAAGTCCAACTCTATCCATTGATACTTGATTTTATTTAAGCTTTCACCCTTTTTTAAATCAAATAGAAAACTCATCGGGATAGGATAAATCCTAATCCAAGAGCCATCTTCTAATACACCAGCTGTGCATACCAGCTCATCATAGCTGCGAGATGGGAGTGGGTAGGTGGTGACGGTGAGTAAGACTTTTAGTCGAGGCATTTTGGGAATTTATAAGTGAGTCAAATTCCCTTTAAAATTCGGTAGTTTGGTGATTGCTTCTGCTAGTGGTTTTCTATGACATTGGCAAATATTGGCTTCAAAGCATGTCAAGGCTATTCGTTTGTTTTGACTGAGCAAAGTAGCAATTTCCGACTGCGTTTCTTCGGTTTTAGTCAAGTTATCTTCTGAGTATTCTGCAAATAGACTATCATAATCTGCTTGCGTTTTGAGTTCCTTTCGTTTATCAGATACTATGCCTACCTCGGGTAGGTGTGTGTAGGTTATCCCTACTCCTTCACATACTTTCTTCAGTGTGGACTTAGAGAAACCATACTTCATACTCTGTGCGTTGTTTCTCACATCCACAAGCATCGATACTCCGTTTTTTAAGAGTCTATTCATATACTCTTCTAGTGATATGCCTTCGTATCCAATAGTGAATAGTACGTGTTCCTTATCTACATTCACGCAGTCTTTCACTTTCTGGTACTGTGCATCGTTCAGTATCTCTCTAGCTACTGTACTATTGGTACTCCAGTACGGAAAGTTAATATACGTATGCTTCATAAGTGCATTAGCACTCATACCTCCATACATAGCGAGCGTATCTTCTAGTATTGCGGCATCCTCGGTATTGAGCTGTGGCGTGTAGTCTGTTGGGTCTTCTTTGCAAAAAGTAGTCTCTGTCTCACTCAAAAAATCTCTGCGTACCATAGCCGTAAGGTCTGCATTAGCAGAGAAAGAGTAACAGCCATACTTATACGGCACAAAATCGTACGCCTTTGATTTCTTTTGTCTTTGAGTAAAAAGGAAAAGCAGTTTTTGTAGTCGAATTTTCTCTAATTCTCCATCAAAATGCTGCAGCATAGCGAGTATTACTTTTCTACGATAGAACATTGTACGAAGGTAATGCAGAATTTACTGGATTTAAATCTCTGTTTTTTATAAGACTAATCTTAAAATTAAATAAAGGCTATACCCTTTATTTCAAAAAACCTCTCGCTCTCAGATCCAGGTGTATCTCCTTTATGTTCTCAGGTATATCTGATAGTAATAGCCACTCTATATCAAAACCGTGATATAGTGCTGCTTTCATAATTTGGTTGTTAGAAGAGAAATATTCTCCTAGGATTCTTAGATCTGCATTAAAATCAATACGATAGTCCTCGTGCAAAGAATCTATGAGTAGTAAAATCTTAAATGCCTTAGATAGCATGTACACATAGAGCTTTTTTGTTTTACTTGGAGTGTAGCTCTGCAGCGTTTCGTTCAATCCATCTAACGCAGTATTAAGCAACAATAAGTTGAGGTAAGCATCTCCAAATTTGTCTTTGGTGGTTTTAACGTGCTCGGTTATGTCTCCGCTGGTAAAACGTAAGTCCATCATAAGGTATCCAGGACTATAAAACCGCAGTACCGTCTGTTTTAAATTATACAGCAGAGTAGTTTCAAACTCATCTCTAAGTTCATCCACAGATTTTGTGTTTATCAGCTTAAAATACAATTGATTGCATAATAGCGGTTCCTTTTTGAGCAAACGAAAAAGTAGCTTATTCTTCTCTGATGATGGTAGGTTAGCAATCGCTGTTTTAAAATCTTTGTCTAAGGTCATATCTACTTGAGTTTATTGTTATTATGTACTCTTTTAAACTGCAAGCTCTTAGCTCCAAAATTGATTAATAATCCAATTTCTAGGTTATACGCCTCTACATAGTTCATCGCTTGAGCTAGGTGTACGTCTTCAAGTTTTATTACGGCTTTTATTTCTACCATTATGCCGTCTTCTACAAAAAAGTCTACTCTGCGTGTTCCTATACCTTCTCCTTTGTAGTTTATCTGCATCTCGTGCTCTCGGCTGTAGTTTATACTTTTCAGATTAAATTCTATAGCCAATGCACGCTGGTAGATTACTTCTTGAAAACCATTGCCTAGCTCACTATGCACTTCCATAGCAGCTCCTATTATCTTATGTGTTAGATCTTCGTGTTTCATACTGTTTTCTCCTTTTGTTGGAATCTTGATTATACATGATTGAGCAGTATTTTCTTGATTTTTTATTCTCTCCGTCAAAAATAATCAATCCTTTTGTCTGCACCCTGATTCTCTTGATGAGCCTTGATTTTTTTATTCTAACAATCAAGGCTCATCTACTAATCTTTTTAAATCAAGGTTAAGACCCCTTATGTCTGCACCCTGATTCTCTTGATGAGCCTTGATTTTATTGATTTTTTATAGTTCCATTATCAAGGCAATCCTTTAATCCTTCTAAATCATGGTTAAGACCCCTT
>JBDNFQ010000350.1:0-6273 GCA_041689715.1 Bacteroidia bacterium | reverse complement strand
TTACAGGCAGTTGCTGTATTTCTCGCTGAGAGAGTACGGTGATGTTTTTACCACTTTCATACTTTTTCACGGCTAGTCGAGTAGCAGATACTTTTACGGAGTCTAGATTAGTTTGACCAAAAAGAGATAGAGTAAGCAGAGCTGTGCAGGTTAGAATTAGCTGACGCATGTTGTTGTTTTATTTTCGGGGCAATGGTAGTACGTTTTTTGGGAAATGACAAAGGGGTGTGTTCGTGGGGATGCTATTTTGATGGTTTAGAAAATAAAGTGATTCTGTCTGAGTTGATTAGTATCTGCGAATGGGTTCGTGTCCCCACGAACTTTTAGGGTATTCGTTAAAAATGATTTTCGTAGCGTTCTACTAAGCCAAATCTGTCGCTATCGGTCCTATAGAAGTGTGCTGAGGAATAAACGTAGTCTTCGGGAGTTTGGCTCAGTTCCCAATGTTCTTGAAGAAGATTGTGGTGTATGTAGTCTAGCTTTTGATGAAGCATTTCGTCCGTGTATAAATGCGTGGCTTTGGAGTCTCGTTGCCAAAACTCAAAGCGTTTATTTGGATAATCAACGGCGTAGTGTTCTAAAAGTCTTGGATTCGTTTCTCTTAAATATATTTGAAACTGATGGCCCGTAAACTTGGTAAATGAAGCACTCGGCAGTTCCTTACCATTGTAGTCATTTAATTTCCAGATTAAATGAATGTGATTTGGCATGATAACATAGCCCAAGACATGAATTAATTTTCTCTCTTTTAAATGAAGCAAGCTATCTATGATTATTTGCTTGCACGTATCGTCATCAAGTAAATGTTTCCACTCATTGATAGTAGCAGTCCAGAAATAGACCAAGCCAATATCTAAAAATGATTTACGAGTGTGAGGAAGCATTGGTCGAAGATAATGAAAATTAAGGTCCGTGGGGACACGAATCCTCTGCTGGTTAAGGTTCGTGTGGACACGAACTACTTCTGCTCCCGAAAAAATTTTAGTGTAAACTATAACGTGGGTATCTTAACTCCAAGAGGACACGAATCGATAAAATACACAATGCCCTAAATTACTGATAAGTTATATTGAATTAAAATTATGGCAATTAAATGAGAAAAAATTCAAGGTGATTACACAGATGATGAGCAATTTATAGGAAGTTACTAGGCTTCTAGACTTCAGGCCAAAAACAGATTGCCAATCATAAAATAAAGGAATAGCCCAAGCAAATCATTGCTTGTAGTAATAAACGGGCCAGTAGCCAATGCAGGGTCTATTTTTAAACGATCAAGAGCTAACGGCACTACTGTGCCTATCACCGCTGCCATTAGTATTACACTTAGCAGAGCTAGACTTACGGTCATCATAATATCTAAGTGGTTACCTGATATGTATCCATAACCCATTAATAGTCCAGAACAGACTAAACCGTTAATGAGAGCTATGGCTAATTCCTTGCCGAGCTTACCCCAAACATCACTGTTTGCAATCGAATTATTTGCTAATCCTTGTACCATTATAGAGCTGGACTGTACACCAACGTTTCCTGCCATTGCCATAATGAGAGGCATAAAGAGTGCTAGTTGTACATTTTTAGTAAGTTCTTCTTCGAAACCCCCTATCACTAGTGAACTGGCTATACCCCCAGCCAACCCAATGATAAGCCAAGGTAGGCGTGCTTTAGTATTGCTGATTACGGTGTCGGATGTGTCTTTTCCTCCACTGATACCAGAAAGCATTTGGTAATCCTTATCTGCCTCTTCTTTTACGAAATCTATAATATCGTCAAACGTGATACGGCCTACTAGTCTATTAAAAGTATCTACAATAGGTAATGCTACTAGGTCGTATTTTTGGATGGTGGCTGCTACCTCTTCCCCTGAAGTGTAGGTGTATTCATAGATGATATTATTGTTGTAGATTTCAGCTACAGTCATTTTTTCTTTTGCTAGGAGTATAGCTTTCAGGGATACCCAGCCCACTAGTTCATCGTAGTCGTCTACTACATATATAGTATAGACCTTGCTTACTTCTTCGGCTTGCAGGCGTATTTCTTCTGTACACTGTTTTACGGTCCAGTTTAGTTTTACTTTTATTAGCTCCTTGGCCATTAGTCCACCTGCCACATTATCTGCAAATTTTAGTAGTGAGGATATGTTTTTACTGTGTTCTTTATCCTCTAGAGTACGCAGTATTTCTTTGCCCTGGGTGGTATCCATAGAATTTAGGATATCTGCAGCATCATCCGAGTCTATATATGCAAAGAAGTCATTTGCTATCTGGTCATTTGTATATCCAGCAAGGAATTTGAGCTTCACATCTGATTCTAGTTCAGTGAGTACGTCCACTTTCTTTTGCGGCTCTAGTAGCGAAGCAACATATACAGCCTCGTCTAGTTCTAAATCATCAAATAATTCAGCAATATCCGCAGGGTATAGCTTTTCCAATACAGGAAGAAGTTCTTCTTGATCTTGTGCTTTTATCAGAGCTACCAGCTCTTCTATGGACTCTTTGGTTATTTCAATTGCTGACATGTTGCTCTATAAAGGCTGTTAATTCTTCGAATTGTAAATACGTCAAATTCTCGGGTCGCAAGGTAGCAAATTGATGTGTATTAAGTATCTCCTTTGGAATAATCGTGGCTAAACCGTTACTCAACGTTTTTCTCCGCATCCCAAAGGAAGTTTTTACCACTTGCTTGAGCATTTTCGGGTCGCACTTCCACCGGTGATTTATTCGCGTAGCTTTTACTACTATACTATTTACCCTAGGTGGAGGGTTAAATGCTTGAGGCCCAAGGGTCATCACCTTTTCTACTTTATAATAAAATGGAGTAAGTACGCTCAGTATTCCATAGTCTTTTTTGTCCTTCGGTTCGGCTACAAGTCGGATGCCCATTTCTAGCTGAAACATGCCAACCCATCGCTCTACAAGATCTGTATGTTCTATAATTTTAAAAACTATTTGAGATGAAATATTATAGGGAAAGTTACCAATGAGACTAAACTGCTCTGTGTAGTAATCTCGAAGATTTACTTTCAGAAAATCAGCCTTAATAAGGTCAATATTCTCAAAATGCTCTTCCAAGTAATTAGCGGCTTCAGGATCTATCTCTACAGCTCTAAATCTCTTGGCATTATTCAGCATAAATTGGGTGATGATTCCCTTGCCAGGACCTATTTCCAGAACGTCCTGTGTAGAAATATCTCCAAGTCCATCTACGATGGTTTTGGCAGTATCATTACTAGTAAGAAAGTGTTGTCCGAAGTGTTTTTTAGCTTTCAATTTATTTTTAGCCAAGTTATAAAGTCTGTTTCTCCTTCAATAACATTAGAAATGGTAACATGTTTAATATGTTCACTACCCTTCAGTTCTTTTATTTTTATCCAATCTTTCTCAGTACAAACCAAAGTTGCCTCGCTTGCTTTATCAAGCAGGAGGTCTATGTCTTTCTGAGTAAATGAATAGTGGTCCGAATACTTTTGAAAGCCAATAAGTGTATAGGATCGTTTTAAGTGGCTTTCGAAAATAGAGTTGTCAGCCAAAGCACTAAAACCGAAAATATTTCCTACTATCGAAGCTTGCTGGTACTCTATTCGGGAGTAAAATATGGGCTTGCTACTCCAATTTCGTTTGTCGCAATTTTTTGGGCATCTAGTAAAGATAAGAGCATCAGCTCGTGCAGCTCCTTTTCTACTTTCGCGTAGCCTTCCACTTGGCATCAGCCAGTCTGTATAAAATGGTTTAGAATATGTGCTCAGCAGTAATTGGATACTTGGTTTTATTGCTCTATGTTGGAATGCATCATCAAGTAAAATTAGGTTTATTCCTGGCCGCTCTAATAAAATTCGCTTTACACCAGTCACTCTATCTTCACATACAGCCACGGCAATATGCTCAAATTTAGATTTTATTTGAAGTGGCTCATCTCCTGTTTCCGTGAATGAATTGTTTGTCTCTACCCAGCGAAAACCTTTCGTCTTACGCCCATACCCTCGGCTCAGAGTGGCAATGGTATATTCTTCTTGTAATTCTCTAATGAGGTACTCCACCATAGGAGTTTTACCACTGCCCCCTACGGCAAGATTTCCTATAGATATGATTGGGATATCAAACGAAGTAGATTTAAATATACCTATGTCATAACACCAATTACGCACTGCTATTATCAGCCAGTAGATGGCAGATAATGGTGCGAGTAATATGGTTTGTAAATTTTTGATAGGGTGCAAAGAAAGGTGAAGAGATGTAATATACTTCTTAGTAAAAATAACGAGACCATAGGAACAAGTAAATTGATAGAAGAACGAGAAAAATAGGCCGGATATTTTGTTTGAATGAAGCCTGACCGAAATAAGTGGTAAGCAGAAAAGTATATCATTATTAGAATTATAACAGTCTCTGATACCATTTAATATAAATATCATAGTGATGGTAATTCAGGAATAAATACTTGAACTTCCGATCAGGTAGAATCGTAGCAGTCTTTTTATTTGTTCCAAATAAAACTATTCCCTTAGTTAACCAATCAACCAACAAACACAACAAACTCCCTATCTTCGCCCAATGCGAATAGCAGACGTAATAAGTCATTTAGAAAGTATAGCTCCTCCGAGCTTACAAGAAAGCTACGATAATAGTGGACTACTAGTAGGAGAGAAGAGCACAGAAGTGAGCGGAGTGCTCGTCAGCCTAGATTGTATAGAGGCTACAGTGAATGAAGCCATCGAGAAGAAATGTAATCTTATAGTAGCTCACCACCCAATCGTATTTAATGGACTCAAGCGATTTAATAACGCTAACTATGTACAACGTACAGTTCAATTGGCTATTAAAAATGATATAGCGATTTATGCCATTCATACCAATCTAGATAATGTATATGCAAATGGTGTAAATAGTAAGATTGCAGAGAAACTTGGACTTATCAATACTAGGGTACTATCACCTAAGTCAGGAGATTTAATAAAACTGGTAACCTACTGCCCGTCTAAGAATGAAGACTCAATTAAAGAAGCTCTTTTTGCAGCTGGTGCTGGACATATAGGAAATTACAGTGAATGCTCGTTTACCACAGTAGGAAGTGGAACTTTTAAAGCAGAGCAAGGTGCCAATCCTGTGCTAGGGGAGGTGGGTAAACGGCATGTAGAAAATGAAGTAAAAATAGAGGTCATCATCTGTAAGCCTCAGATGAATAGCGTTTTGGCTGCATTAAGTGAAGCTCATCCTTATGAGGAAGTAGCCTATGAAATGTATCCAACACTGAATACCGATAATAATATAGGAAGTGGCTTGGTGGGAGACTTAGTCTCGGAGATGAGTCCAAGTGATTTTCTTGAGCATTTAAAATCTTCAATGGAATTGAAGGTAATCAAGCGTACATCATGGGATAGGACCATAAAGAAAGTAGCGGTATGCGGCGGTTCTGGGCAGTTTTTATTAGCGAATGCAAAATACGCAAAAGCAGATGTTTACGTGACGGCAGACTTCAAGTATCACGAGTATTTTGATGCAGAAAACGAGGTGCTTATTTGCGACATAGGGCATTATGAGAGCGAAAAGTTTACGATAGACCTATTACATGGCATTTTGAGTAAAAAATTCAGTACCTTTGCGGTCCTTAAAACGGAAGTAAACACTAATCCAGTAAAGTACTTTATATAAATGGCAGCAAAAACAATAGCACAGAAACTTGAACAGCTTTATAAGCTTCAAACCATTGATTCACGTCTAGATCAGCTTAGAGCTGTGAGAGGTGAGTTGCCTATGGAGGTTTCAGACCTAGAAGATGAGTTAGTTGGTCTAAACACTAGACTTACTAATTTCACTACTGAAATAGAAACTTTTAGCGAGCAAATACTTGCAAATAGAGAGCAAATAAGAACCTCTACAGAGGCTATACGTAAGTACAAAGTGCAGCTGAATGAGGTTAAAAACAATCGCGAGTTTGACGCTTTGAATAAAGAAGTAGAGATTCAAGATTTAACTATTCAAGCAGCGGAAAAAAAGATTGGTGAAGTAGAAAAATCAATTGTTTTGAAAGATGATCTTATCAGTGAAGTACAGACTAAACTAGATGAGCGAGAAAAAGATCTTGAAAACAAGAAAAAGGAGCTAAAGGAAATCACTGCTGAAACAGAGAAAGAAGAAGCTGCTATAATCACTGAGCGAGAAAAGTCTAAAGAGAGTATAGACGAGAAGCTAATCAAGGCATACGATAGAATAAGAGCAAATTTTAGAAACGGTATAGCCGTTGCTCCTATCCTTAGAGCTGCTTGTGGTGGTTGTT
>JBDNFQ010000349.1:0-1225 GCA_041689715.1 Bacteroidia bacterium | reverse complement strand
TTTTAGCTCAAAAGCTTCTTTACCATATCGGCAATCATCTTGCCATCTGCACGGCCTTTTAGTTTACCATTTGCCATACCCATTACCTTGCCCATGTCCTTCATAGAGCTAGCACCCGTCTGAGCCATTATCGCTTCTATCTCCTTGGCTACTTCTTCCTCACTCATCTGAGCAGGTAGAAATTTTTCTATCACGACAAGCTCCTCTTCCTCTATCACGGCTAGGTCTTCTCTATTTTGCTCCTTGTATATGGTGAGTGAGTCTTTGCGTTGCTTCGCCATTTTCACTAGCGTAGCCATCTCATCTTCTGCCGTTACTGGCTTACCACCTTCTTGGGTAGCTAGTAGCATAAGGGCAGATTTTATGGCTCTAAGACCTCTTAGGGAAACTGCATCTTTGGCTTTCATAGCCGTTTTCATTTGTTCTGATATTTGTTCTGAAAGACTCATAGTACAAAGGTAGTTTTATCGGGATTAAGTATACTGTTAAGTTTAAGTCAACAAATAGTGTGATACGGTACAAAGGGTGTGGTAGTGCACTTTATCGCTGCCGTATAATCAGTATCTCATCATCTGAGAAAGACATCCAGCCTAAATCATAAATGTAGTGAAATGTTTTTCCTTGACTATTTAGGTGAGTGTGGGTATGATACTTGTATCTAAACTTTTTATCTTCCAACACATTTCTGTATACTTTTATTTGCGTTTTATTTTTACCCAATAGTTCTAATAGTATACCATGGTTTCGTTTCAGGTATTCATTTATACGGATAGCGGCTTGTTTAGATGCGTGCCTTAGGTGGATATGATAGTAGTTTTTGCACGTAACAGAACAAAACTTTTTATCTGCCCTCCCTTCTACCTCTTTTTTGCATATTTTACATTTTATAATCATATATAATGAGATATAGCAACGAATATAGCTTATCCGTTTGTAACGGTTAATGATGAATAAAATACTATTTTATATTGCACCTAGAATTTATTCTGCCTATTTTTATACTATGATTGCCACACAAACAGCACAACCAGTTAAAAATCAAAAGGTTACAATATATAAGCCGCTACCCAAAAGCAAAAGAATAAAAATACATATACCGTATGAGCTTAAAACTGAAAGAGAATCTTTCAAGCAGCTCAATACCTCATTCTACCACCCTACCCAAAAGCTATGGAAGGTTGAAGTAGTTCACCGTTCTACTTTGGACTACAAATTCATCTATTGC
>JBDNFQ010000348.1:0-10124 GCA_041689715.1 Bacteroidia bacterium | reverse complement strand
TCATTTGGCTTATAATCCCAAACCTTTCGCTGTCTGGTAATGTCTCGGCGATTTTATATACTCTAGGATTATTTACCCGAGATTTCTTCCAAACATTAAGCTCTCTAAAATTATGTCTCTTTCTTTTACTCATCTTCTATGTTTTTAGAGGTTAGACTTTAGAGGTGAGATAGTAGAATCCCTCCAAACATTAAGCTCTCTATTACTATATCTCTTTCTTTTACTCATCTTATGTTTTTAGATGTTAGACTTTAGAGGTGAGATAATAGAATTCCTGCAAATATTATACTACCTCTTACTATATCTCTTTCTTTTACTCATTTTTACTTCAAGCGTCAGCAAGTCTAACTTCTAATATCTATTGTCTAATGTCTTAGGCGTGCGTTATTAGAGCCCCCTGCAACCATTACACTACCTCTTACTATATCTCTTTCTTTTTACTCAATTTTACTTAAAGCGTGAGCAAGTCTAACATCTATTGTCTAGCGTCTCAGAGTCAAAAATGTCCGTGCTAATTGAAATCCTTTTATCTGCAACTCAACGTACTCTTCCAGCTCAGCATAGCTCCCTCTAGCGTGTTTTAGGAAAGCAGATGCTTGTCCGTAGATGGCGTTTGCATTGATACGCTCCGTATAGTAGTATCCATCCATAAAGTCTCGCACACCACCGCTTATTAGTATATCTGCATTGTGATTTGCCTCACCTATTTCTTCTTTTAAACAATTATAAAAACCAACCATCTGCTCCGCACTATGTCCCCACGAGGCTATTGTGTCATACGCTTCATGACGCATGGTATCACTTCTGTGCATTTCTAATTTACTGAAATTAGTACCTCCATGTGCTGCAAAATCTATGGCTGCAAGTGGTAACTTCATGAGAGCCTTGAGACTCTCTGGGCCGAATCCTTGACCTACTTCCTTTACGATTACTTTGACATCTAAGTCTAGCGTACGTTTTATGATATCTAGTGGCGACGCTTTAAAAATATCTCCTTCTGGCTGCAGCCATTCCTGGAGTGGATTTACATGGATAATCAAACCGTCTGTTTCAGTACGTTTTATAAGTTCTACTATTCGTTTTTCTTCTCCTGCATCAAATAATTCTTCTATTTGAGCTACACCCAGATTAGCATACAGCGGATAGTCTCCCATCTCTTTGCGAAGCTGAAAATCTGGCAAGTATTCGTCATCCTTTAAGATAATACGGCAACTCCCCAATCCCATACCCATACCAAACTGTCCGCAAGCTTTAGCTAGATTCCTATTGATAGTCCCTGCTTCTTTGGTGCCGCCTGTCATACTACTCACCCAAAGTGGGGCTTTCATCTCTTTACCAGCAAACTGCACTGGCTCTAGCTCGCCTTGCGGATGTCCGCTAAAAAGTGGCTCGTAATAAAAACGTTCGTCTTGATTTTTTACCACAGACTCGAAAGCGAGTTCTATGTGGTCTTTTTTACGATCAGATGTTTGTGTATGTCCCAATTGTGCGAAGATAATATAGTTGGTTGGTAAACGGTTAATCGAGGATTTGGTTCTGTGGGAACGTAGGAAATCACCTCGAGGCGAGTTCCTACAGAAAGGCGACAACCTCCACCCTTCGACTCCGCTCAGTGTGACTGTCCTTACACCTCCACCGTCACCCTACACCCAGCGTGACTTCTTACATTCATCACACCCTCCTCAAAAATGAGGTACTGCCCTTTTATTCCTACCAGTTTATCTTCTATCACCTTTACCTTATCTAGTTTTAGGCTTTTTACCTTCTCTGGATGTTGCAGTACAGGAAAGTTAATTTCGGTAATATCTGTGCCTTTATTGGTGTACTGTTTAAATTCTGGAGCCAATAGTCCGGCCATTTCATCTCTTACTTCTAGGATAGTTTTGTCTACTTCTACTATGCCTTTAAGCATTCGTTGCCACGCAGTCTTATCGCTGATATGCTCTTTTAGGCTTACTTCTATGAGTCCTGCAAGTTGTCTGTATGGCACCTCTGCCAGTATAACAGCCTGAGTAGCTCCTTGTTCCATCCATCTATACGGCATATTCGTAGTGCGGGTCACTCCTACTTTATAATTACTCGTGAGTGCTATATAGACATAGTGAGGCTGTAGGTGATTTCTTACTTCCCACTCGTAGTCCCGCAATGCAATGCCGTTATGTATCTCGCTTAGCTCTGGCCGCATTATACTCGGGCTGGCTATAGGGCTTTCCATAAACTCCGGATACGTTAATCCTTCTCCGAAGGCCTTATTCATTTTCTGTCCTGAAAGCACTGAGTTGAGATATCCTTCGTATTCTATACGAATAGGTTTACCAATTAATGCATTCATATCTATAGGCTCCAATGGATCTAGAATATCCTTCATGCCTAATGTATACTGAGGAATTTTGTTCACCAACTCGGTGTTCATTTTACGAAGATTACCTGTGATTTGCATTGCTTCGCAATATTCAAATTTCAAGCACCAAATTCCAAATCTATAATGCGCCAGAAACCAAATTACCTTTAGCTTTGCCTTATGAAGCATATCCTTTTCATCTTAGTGACTTTCTCACTTCTTTCTATGGCTCCGCCAAAACCACAAGACTTTAAAACCATTTTTGAAACTTCTGAGGGTAAACAGTCTGCCTCGTATCAGGAGGGTATAGCATGGTGGAATAATTTTTCTGCCGCCTTTGACGAAGTACACATACAAGAATACGGAATGACCGATGCTGGGTTTCCGCTGCACACTATTGTGCTTTCTAAGGACGGTCAGCAACTCTCCGAGATTAAAGAAACCAGCAAGACTATCATTTTCATTAACAATGCTATACACCCAGGAGAACCTGACGGCGTAGATGCTAGTATGATGCTTTTTAGAGATATCTTACTTACCCAAAAACACCTTCTAGACTCGTGTATATTAGTCTGTATACCATACTACAATATCGGAGGTGCTCTAAACAGAGATGGCTACAGTCGTGCAAATCAAAATGGACCAGAGGAATATGGCTTTAGAGGCAATGCTCAAAACCTAGATCTGAACCGTGACTTTGTGAAATGTGATAGTAGAAATGCAGAAAGCTTTGCGAAGCTCCTTCAGCTTATAGATCCAGACATGTATGTAGAAACCCACGTGAGTAACGGAGCTGACTATCAGTACAACATTACTTACTTGAGCACTCAACCTGATAAATTAGGCTATGCAATGGGTAAGTACCTGAGAAGTGAAATGATACCGGCATTAGAAACTAAAATGAAGGCTAGAGGAAACGAAATGGTGCCGTATGTAAACCATCACAGCGGACCGCTGAAGGATAGGTATGAGACTTTCTACGATTCACCGAGATACAGTAGCGGATTGACTACGCTGCACAATATATTTGGTTTCATTACTGAGACACATATGCTTAAGCCGTTTGATATACGCGTAAAATCCACGTATGACTACTTGCTAAGTAGTGTGGAGTTTTGCAGTGAGAATAACACCAAGATTAAGGAAACCCGTGCTGCTCAAAAACAAGCCGTAGCGTCTGCTAATAGCTTACCCATAGACTGGGAACTAGAGGAATACGACATCTTACCATTAAAATTTAAAGGATACGAATACGGCTACAAAAAAAGTGAAGTAACTGGCGAGGACAGACTCTACTATGATAGAACCAAACCAATAACCAAGACAATGTTGTACCAACATGTACTGGCTGAGACTAACAGAAGAGATAAACCGTCAGCATACATATTGCGTAGAGGTTTTACTAATGTAGAAGATAGATTAAGATGGAACGGTGTGCAGATGATTGAACTACAAAGAGACACCACTCTCACCGTAATTTCTAATAGCATAACCGACTATGAAACTGTAAAACAACCATACGAAAAACACTATCTTCACTATAATACGACTACAGTGGCAGATACTATTACTTGGACTTTTCGGAAGGGAGATTACCTCATACCTACGGGCACAGACAAAGATAGATTCATCCTAGAAATGCTAGAACCAGAAGGACCGGACTCCTATTTTAATTGGAATTTCTTTGATGCTGTATTGCAGCAGAAAGAGCATTACAGCTCTTATGTATTTGAAGATAGAGCGGCTGCACTACTTGAAAAAGATTCAGACTTAAAAGCTGAGTTTGAGTTGATGAAGCAATCAAAGGATAGTATAACTGCTCAAGAGCAACTTAACTGGATCTACAAGCACAGTCCACATTACGAGAAGGAACACAATAGGTTGCCGGTGTTTAAGGTCTATTGATATCATATCCATACGTAGCTACACGCACAATCAGATTATTAACCCCAAGCTACCCTTGTACTATAACAAAAATATAGAAAGTGAGGATAAACTGCTGATGCAGTCCCTAGATTGACAATAAGGTTTGAGAAACACACAATTCTTAAATTCAACTCATAAACGCAACAATTAAAAACTAAGCAATGACCATACAAGAATTAATACTAAAAGGAGCTAAAGTAGTAGACGTGCGAACACCTGAAGAATTCATGGGCGGTAATGTGCTAGGTTCTATCAATATCCCTCTGAACGAAGTATCACAACGCATAGACGACTTCGAAGACATAGACGGACCAATTATCCTATGTTGCGTAAGTGGTGGACGGAGTGGACGAGCTACAGGCTTTCTCCAAGCACAAGGAATAGAATGCTACAACGGTGGTGGCTGGATGGATGTAAACTATGCTATAAGTCAGCAGAGCTAAACTACTTCTTTCGCTTTAATCCTTTGGTACTGCCTGTGAGCAGGAGCATAAGTGCAAGCAAACCACTACCCACTATAAATACTTGACTAGAAAACTGTAAACTAGCTAGTTGCATTACTCCGCCTAGCAAATAAATAACGATAGCTACTATGTTGAGTTTCTTTAAAAAAGGAAGATCATTCTCATCTAAAAAGTCTTTAGCTAATAAGTGAAATGCTGCATACGCTGTCAAAAAGAAATAAACGGCCATTCCCATCCAAGTGGCATCTACACCCAGCTTAAATATATTGACTAGCACTACCACAGATAGAGCTGCCAAAGGATATATGATGCGTGATTCTTTTTCTGGCACTATCATAGAATAGGTAAGATACGATCCTACGTGGAGCCACAATACTCCTAAAGCTACATTTTCGAATCCTGGCCAGTGCATAGCAATAAACAGATAGATAAGCACGATGCACGCTAATGTGCCATATATAAGTGTGGTAAGAAATTTTTTCATTTTGGCTTTAATTCAGCTTCTTAGTCAATACTTCCGCTTCTAGCTTGGCATTGTTTCCATTGTATATTACGTTGTATGCAAATTCTAATATCGGCATCTCTACACCGTGGATTTTATTCAGCTTATAGATACTTTCTGTAGCGTAATATCCTTCTGCTACCATCTCCATTTCCATAAGAGCAGATTTTACCGAGTAGCCTTTTCCTAGCATAGCTCCGAGTGTACGGTTTCTACTGTATTGCGAATATGCAGTCACGAGTAAATCTCCTAAGTAGGCACTATCATCTGCATCTCTATCTATAGGATGTACGGCAGCTATGAAACGTTTGATCTCGCGAATAGCATTACTCACTAGCACTGCCTGAAAATTATCTCCGTAGCCTAAGCTATGGCACATTCCCGCAGCTATGGCGTATACATTCTTGAGTACCGCACTTATTTCTGTACCATATATATCTGCACTTGGAGTTACTTTGATATAGCCACAGTCTAAAGCAGCACACATCTTTTCACAAAAGACTGTATTGGTACTGGCAAAGGTCAAATAGCTTAGTTTTTCTTGTGCTACTTCCTCTGCGTGGCAAGGACCTGTTATTACACCAAAATCGTCTTGACTTACTCCTTTATTTTCGAAGAGGTACTCTCCCACTATTTTAAGGCTCTTCGGCTCTACTCCTTTTATGGCAGAAATTATCTTTTTACCTGCAAGTTGCTCATTGGTAAGTTGATCTAGTATATCTGATACAAAGGCAGATGGAGTAACCAATAGAATAGTATCATTGGCGGCGACAAGCTCTTTCACATCACTGCCAGCGGTTAGTCTATTGGTATCAAATTTTACCGAACGCAGGTATTTGGGGTTTCTGCCAAAAGTATTAATGTGTTTCGCAGTTTCTTCTTTCCTTACCCACCATGAAACCTGCATAGCTGGGTCTTCTAGTACTATTTTGACCAATGCTGTTCCCCAGCTACCGCTGCCCATTACTAGAATTTTATTCATTAGGGTCAAAGCAACATGTTTTTTTTAAAAGTAGAAAGGTATTGGTTTTTTATTTTAGGTCCCACTAGATAGAGGCTAAAGCTAAGAAGCTTATTCTACTAAGATTTTCTGAGAATGAAGTAACTCATCCTTATCATTGATAATAGAAAGTACATACGCTCCAGAAGAAACCCCCGAAATATTCAATAGGAACTCAGTAGCACCTGCACGTACCTCCTCATTAGTCAATTCTTTCACTAGAGCACCTCTGGTATCCGTTAAACGTATATTGACTATATCATCTTGAGTAAACTCTGCGACTACACATACTGAGTTAATTGCTGGGTTGGGGTATGTGATTATTTTATCAACCGTAATTACCTTTTCATTTACTCGTATTTTGGCAAGCCAAACATTATTTCTACCAGTAGAGTCACCATAACTACCGCATAACCATGCTACTCCTACCTCATTATACTTCGGCTGAATATCTGTATAGTCTCCCCAACGCTCTGCAGTATCTGCCACAAAAGTATTGATAACGCTGTCTCCGTTTTTTACCCGTATCGCTTCAGAATACACTCCGTCAGCATCAGTTCCTCTATTATAATAAACGGCACTTGTACCTGCATAGTCAGACTCTCCTACATGCGAGAATGTGATAAACGCTGCATTTTTATCCGTTACCGCTTGACCTACAAATGCAATACTCGGGTAGGCATAATCTAAAGTGCTAGACTCTATATACGTTCCGGTAACAGATGGGGCACTTGCTACATCACGAATAACACCGTGATAGATTCCGCTTTTAATTTCGTTGGGTAAAATAGAAGATTGTACATACTGTATATCTCCTTGATGAATGAATGCAGAGAGTACTCGTGTATCATTGGTTTGTAGTCTAAAATCTGAACTCTCTACCAAAGGCTGATAAGCAGTTGGAGGCACGCCGTATGTGGCATTAGATCTCAGTACTTTTAGTGTATGTGTGGCCTGCCCACTAGTAGAACTATTTGTAATCTCGTGCAGAAACAAAGTATCATTACTCTCTGCATCTGGTCTTACAGATAAGAAATACATATTATCTTGATTAAAATCTACACCTGGCTGCACAGGACAAATACTCCAAACTGACTTGCCGCCATACTCTATACCCGAAAATAGATTCTGGGTTAGATCATCTTTACCATCATACCCGTCTTGTTTATTGACTTGCCAAATAAAACTCTCTACAAAACCCTCTTGCCAGCTTTCGTTATCTCGCAATAGATTGACAGTGATATATAAGTCTGTTCCATTATGAGCTATAATAGGATAATCGCTCCAAGTAGCACCGCCTAAAGGCTTACCGTTTAATGCATAAAAATTCCAATCTCCCGTAGGATCATTCGTCTCGGTAAAACCTACTACTATCCGTGTATCGCTACTAGTACTTCCTTCTAAAAATACAAGTATAAATCTATCTGCTATCGGGTCATAAGTCACCTTAGGATCGTAATATCTGTCGAGCACGCCTAATTGCCCAGCCACTATGCCAGAGAGAGATCTAAACTTGAGCATTTCCCCTTTCTCATTTAATATAGTAATGGAAGTATTAATAGCACTTACTAGAATACCCCCATTACTTATAGCCATGGTATTATCATTTGGGATACCTGCTACTCCCAAAGGTTTACCATTAAAATTGTCTGCCAATTTTTCATTGGCATACCCTTTGGAACTTAGAAAAGACGTTTTAGATTTAACTAATTTTCTATGACGCTGAGCATCTATCTTAGCCTTAACTACATCACTAGTCATAAGTGGCTTAGGTGCTGCTTCGTTGTTTTTAATTCTAGTGAGTTCTAGTACATTTTCATTCTCTGATAGATTTACCTTCCAATGTTTGTACACCGTGAGATTAGATGTACGAACAGCCGTAGATTGCCCAAAGCTTAATACTGCTATTATAGCACTTATAAATAATATTGTCCCCCGCATATAAGGTTCAAATATAGAGAAGTATGCCTTACGGTTTTACGTTTGGCATATTGGCTTTTGTAAAAAAAGTACTAGGTATGGTTTTATTAAAAGTCATACTCTGATATACTACCGTAGTACTTTGTCCTGCTTTTCCAGCTGGCGTCATTACCATTTTACTAGCTAGCATTTTACCTCCTAGATTCTTTATCTCGCTAGCTACCATTGTATTTACAGCTTCTAAGTCTTCATCGTAAAACACGGTTTTTAGCTGTATGTAGTCCGTTTTATCTATGCAGGTCACTAGCTTTCCCCAGAGTACATCGGCATCTGCTTTTGGTGTCAGTGTTATCTCATAACAATCTCTGCCACTTACCATTTTAGATCCACTCACTGTTGCAGAGTAGTCTTGAGTCAGTTGAGTTAGTTTCACTAGATCATCTGTACTCATATCTGTTCCCATCCAGTTTTGGCTTAGTAGTGTAGCAGGAAGCTTTACCGTTTTCTTAATTTTTGGCAAGTAATTATATACATCATTGCCAGATTTAAGATACACTGTACCTTTATCCCTATCCGGTACGGTGATATACGCCACTGCATACTCAGTCCCTTTAGCCCAAGTCTTTAGACTCATGTTCTTAGTCCAGCGTGGCCTAGTAATGGTAATATCCATTTCTGCTATTACGGAGGTCGAACTTACCTTTTGCTCTGCTTTTTTCAGTATCTGCTCTGCCGTTGGCGTAGCAGTATTCATAGAAATAGCAATGGCACCTAGCATCGCTATTCCTAATACCTTAATCTGCCAAAGACAAGACCAGTTATATTTTGCTGTATTGTTCACTAGTTTTCTAACAATTACTTCTTGTTTTGGTTGTAGATTACCATTGCCTTCGGCAATAGTTTTCTTAAATCTTCCTGTCTCTTTTCTGGGTGCGGGTGTGTGCTTAGCATCAAGGGAGGTCTCTCCCCACCCAACTTGCCCATTCTATCCCAAAACACGGGAGCTTCACTCGGATTATATCCTGCCATAGCCATAAAGGCAAGGCCCATTTCATCCGCTTCACTCTCGTGCTTTCTACTGTATGCAAGCATCCCAAGTTGACCTCCTACACCATAAGCCATGTTTACTAGTTGGCGAGCGGCATCAGGTTTTTCGTTTATAAGAAGCAGTAAATCTGTGCCCGTAGCAAGACCTTGGAGTGCTAAACTTTGGCTTACGCGTTCGTTTCCGTGACGAGCTATAGCATGTGCTATCTCGTGACCCATTACTACGGCTACTCCTGTTTCGTCTTGGCATATGGGTAATATCCCTGTGTAGAAAGCCACTTTACCTCCACTCATACACCAAGCATTTACATTGTCATCTTGTATCAGGTTAAACTGCCAGTCAAATCCTTCTAATCTGCTTTCGAAGCCATTTTCTCTCATATACTTCTCTACAGAAGCAGCTATTCGATTTCCCACACGCTTTACCATTTCTGCTTGAGCTCCTGCACGCACTATATTGGCAGTATCTAGTACTTGCTGATAACTCAATGAGCTTGCTTGTATAAGAGCCACTTCTGGCAAAAGTTTAATTTGTCTTCTTCCGGTAAGTGGCACTTTAGAGCAGCCCCAAACCACTAGCGTTAATAGTCCTAAAACTATGTACTTTTTAGATGTTTCGATTTTTTTCATTTGATGATCAACCCTTTTATAGTTAATACAAAGTAAACAAAAGCAGTGCCAGTATGTAATTAAGAGAAAGTATTTAATGTTAGAAAACTACTATAAAAACTCTCATAGAGCCATCGACTTTTTATGGAATTCTGCGGCTGTCACGTTTTGTCCATCTTAAATTCAACTCACAAACGCAACAATTTAAAGAGCTAGTTTATGGTGGTTAAAAAGAGATGATTAGGGGCTAGCCCCTAATCATCTTCGGAAATTTTCACTACCTTCACTTCTCGACAAAAAGTTGTAAAGATGAGT
>JBDNFQ010000347.1:0-12690 GCA_041689715.1 Bacteroidia bacterium | reverse complement strand
GGTGGTGTTCTTAAGCTTGGTGTTGGGTCTCAAGTAGACGCAATTAACTACATCAACTTCTCTGACAACTATGATTCTCCAGCTGATTTGCGTAACAATCATACTCTAGTTTATAACGATATCAATCTGCAAGAAGCGGGTACATACTCTGCTGTTTTTCAAACTCAGGATAACTCTGGTAACGAGTCTGAAGAGTATACTCTTATAGTAGATGTACGATATGACTACGAAACCAAAACCAATAGTATAGAAGACCTATCGTTAGAAGATATGCTCAATATATCTCCTAACCCGACTACGGGTCTTGTAAATATCAATGTTAATCTTCCTGAAAATGAAGCAATCAACATCGCTGTATACAACACTATGGGACAAGAAGTAGTAAACGTGAAAAATGGTAAAATAAGCAACGGTACGTACACCGTAACATTAGAAAACCAAACTAACGGTATCTACTACGTGAAAATGAGCCTAAAAGGTGCTATTGTTACTAAAAAAGTACTACTTAATAAATAATTATTTAACTGACTTGTTCAGTTTTAAAAGGGACTCCGTAGTACGGAGTCCCTTTTTTTTTATTTTATTTTGCAACCTTTTGTAACCTATGGTGTCTAACATAAAAGTAAAGCAAGTTGATTAGTGACGAAGAACTGATAACAAGGTGCCGCGGCAAAGATCAATCTGCTCAAAAAATGCTCTTTGAAAAGTATGCCAATAAGATGATGGCTACATGTATGAGATATTGTAAGAATCAGGAAGATGCTAGAGATTTGCTTCATGATGGGTTCTATAAGATATTTACCAATATCAAGTCTTTTAAGGGAGATAGTAGGATAGACACGTGGATGACACGAGTAATTATAAACCTTGCACTCAATAAAAAAAGATTAGGTAGGAACAAATACGACCACTTTGAGTTCGATACACAATTCGAACAAGCCGAAGCAGAAGTAGAAAAAAAACCCTATGAAGATATTGAAGCACACGAAGTGATGGAAGCAATGAACCAGCTTCCGGAAATTTACAAAATAGTGCTCAACATGTATGCCGTAGACAATATGTCTCACAAAGATATAGCCAAACAGTTGGTCATATCTGTAGGATCATCTAAAAGCAGACTTTCTAGAGGGCGTGTTTTACTAAACGCTTTGTTACAACGTAAATAGAGGCTTTAGATTGGATAATTTACAACATATCGACAACCTGCTAAAAAGAGCAACCCAAGTGCCCGCCAATGCCTTGGTAAGTGACTCTGATTGGATGGTGATTGAGAAAAAATTGAAGCAACGAAAGAATCGCATATTTTTTATGTGGTTCTTTCTAGCTTTGGTTTCTACCAGTTTGGGTGTTGCATCTCTATTGCACTATAACCAAGCGACACCATTACCACTTGTTAAAGAAACAACCAACAAGTCTATTGACCTTTTAAATCAATATGAGTCTGCACAAACATATAAAGACATTTTTAAATCCTCAAACACAAACGATTTAAAAATACAATTTGAACCAATATCAAATACCCCAGATATCCGTCAACCAAAAACTACACAAAGCGAGCTTAACTCACCAAACAGCTCTTTTGACCCACTATTAGCAGAAAACTTAGAAGATATTGCTTCGCCACCTAGAATAGCTATTACTCCGACAATAGCAAGCAATCTTGTTTCCATCTCAATACCAAGATATTTCAGCTTTACATCTAAAAATATACTAGACCCTAAAAATATTGCTACTCCTACTTGGGACATAATACACCCCAAAACAGATCTCACGTTTGCACGAAATACAAGTGCCAAATCAAAGATCAAACCAACCCCGCCAAGCAAAGGACACTGGGAAGTCGGTTTTGCTTTTACTCCTAGCATTTCCAATAAGCTGGAATCCAAAAATGAAGCTCTCGCAGGCTTGATTAACAAAAACTATTACAACTTTGTTGCTGCTGGAGAAAAGTCTTCATTTAGCAGTAGCCTAGGATTAAATTTTCAATATCACACCAGTACAAAATGGTTTTTCGCATCAGGATTATTCTTTTCTCAAAGAGCCGAAAGTGTAGACTACAATTACACAGTGACTGACTGGCCCGGAAACACAAATAACAATAAGATAGAGAATTACAACACAATACTTAACCCAGACAATTACAACAGGGTGAACTATAAAGGGTCAAATTCTTATCATTTTATTGAAATCCCTCTTAATATAGGCTTTAAACAGGCAATTTCGCCTAAATTTGAGTTTCGCTCACAAGCAGGAATCTCTTATTTGGCATTACAAAGCAGAAATGGCAAAAAAGGAGACTTCTTCACTCTAGAGCTTAAAGATCTTACAGAATTGGATTTAAATACAAGAAACATAGCAGCAAACATTAAGAGTGGATTGTATTACAATACTCCACGCTTAGCTATTGGTTTAGAACCTATGTTAGGAATGAATCTGAATTCATTAAACAACGAGGCTACTTCCGCTATTAAAACTAAGCCGTATAGTTACGGTATAAATCTAACCACTAATATAAAGCTTATTAAACGATGAGACGATTTATATTACATATCGTAGCATTACTAATTGTTAGTTTAAGCTACGCTCAGATTTTAGCTCCAATGGGCCAAGGTCTTCCGGCAGCACCTAAGAAAATCGCTTCCTACAATGACGGAGTAGTGGTAGCTTATTCTACATCATTTGATGATATAGACTTGCAAATTTGGAATGGTGATTTTTGGTATAAACTACAACGACCTAATCTAGAAAAAACTTCTGACACCTATAAAATAATAGATCTTATCAGCCACAATGGTGACGTATACCTAGCTACCGGTAAGGCAAACTCTACCTCAACCCAAACAAATCAAATCTCTAGGTGGGATGGCTCTAATTGGACCACTTTTGCAAGTCCACTACTTGCCTCTAGCACAAGTATAGATAAACTCTTTATAGAAGGTGGATTTTTGAAATGTTTAGGTAAATTTACTACGGGAGACGGAAACTATAATATTGTGAAGCTTGACGGAACATGGCAAGCAGAGGGTAACCTAATAACTACCAACTTAACCAATGACTGTTTTAGCAACATTGCCAAAAACGGTGACAAACTATATGCAGTAGGCAAATTCACCAACCCGGCAGACCCTAACCTATCTCTTGCAGTATGGAACGGCAGTCAATGGACAGTTGCCAAAAATCCGCCGTTTTTAGCAGCAAACATAGCCATAGGTAACTACCAAGATAGAATAGTAGTTTACGGTAAATCCAACTTTAAAACAGATCCTATCAAAGCAAGTTTTGGTGGTGTTTGGCAAGACATGTCAGAAGGCCTAGAGGCTTATGACGTAGAAGATGTTACTCAGTTTGCCGAGGTAAATGATAACCTATTTGCTGTAGGAACTTTCACCAATAAACTGACGGATGAATCCTCGAACATAATGATGTACGATGGTCAGCAATGGACTGACACAAAGTTGTATCTAAGCAATATAGAGCAATTATATTCTAACGGAAATAAAGTAATGGTATCTGGCCAATTTTCTGACAATGCTCGCCTTAATGGTATTGGCCAAATTTTTAACGATAGGGCACAAATAACCGCTCGTGTATATAATGACAAAAATGTAAACTGCACTAAGGATAGTAACGAAGAGTGGCTTGCAAATTACCCTATAACTCTGAAAGGAGAAGCTATGGGCTTACCAACGGACAGAGATGGACAAGTCTATCTGCAAGTAGATAAAGATAAACATACTTTAAATGCTGAAACATACCATTATTACGTCCCGACGTGTCCTGATGTAGAGATAGACGCTATTGAATATAGAACGTACTACGGCACAGCACTGGGCGTAAACCAACCTGTGGGAATAACAGATGCCGCTATACACATAGCAGACTTGCAGAGTAACAATGCTCAAGTAAATGAGATGAAAAAAGCTCAAGTTTGCGTAGAAAACTCAGGGGGGCAGCCCATTAATGATGCCATCGTGAAAATTCAATTTAAGGGTGATATAGCAGATTTTACATCTGAAGTGGCGTATGAATCCTTCGCTGATAGTGAGGTTACTTGGAAGGTAGATGTAAGCGGAAATGCTTCTACTTGCTTTAGCATTTCCTATGTTATAAAGAGTTCTGAAGATTTAGAACTAACGGGTAATGTATCCCTAAAGGCTGGAGTAAAAGACGGAGATTTAAGAAACAACAACACAAGTATTAGATACAAAAAGGGAGATACTGAAGGAAATAGTAAGTATTGTTTCCATGGAGAAACCATAAATCTAGGAACTGACAATATACAATACAAGGTGTCCTTTAAAAACAATGGCAATACAACCGCTCACTCGCTTAAAGTAGTGGATGAACTAGATCCAACGCTAGCTTATATGATTAATAGAAAGATACACGCCATTACCAGTCATCTTGACAATGAGCCGTATTCTTCTTTTGATCTAGTTTATTTGCCAGACGGAAGCCGCACTATCAAAGTTATTACTCACTTTGATGACCTATATCTTGCTTCTGTAGAGCAGGATAAGGATAATTGTGAAGGTTTTATAGACTATAATATACTGATAAACCCAAACGACCTTGTAACAGGTTTAGAGATGTGTAATACCGCTAAGATTTACTTTAGCTATAAGCCTGGATCTTTTAATGAGCCTATAATTACCAATACTGTATGCAGCAAAGTAGGACTGACAGCAGGCGAAAACTCTGGCTTGCCTAGCTATAATAAGAATCTAACTATAGGGCCTAACCCGGTAGAAGACTTCATCTACTTTAAAAATAGAAGTAATAAAAAGTATTCAATCAATATCGTTAACACCTTGGGTCAATCTGTTTCAGACATGACTATTGCTCCATTCAATGAGAGTAAATTAGATGTAAGAGCATTGGGAACGGGAGTATACTTTGTCTATACAGACGGAGTGTTTGCACAAAAATTTGTGATACACTAGGTAGCCGCAGCTAAGCACACAATACTTAATTTTAATCCTTCCACTTCTAGCAATGCTGCTCCACAAGCCTCTAAAGTGGCTCCTGTGGTTATAACATCGTCCAATAGCAAAACATGCTTGTATTTTAGCTCCTCTGGTTTCACAACTCTAAAAATTTCCTTGGCATTTATAAACCGCTCATATCTCTTTTTTTTGGTTTGAGTACTATTATACTTTTGACGTACTAAAACGTCTTTTCTTACCCTGAGATGTGTCACTTCGGATATGCCATCTGCTAATAGATCACACTGATTATACCCTCTGAAATTTTGTCTTTTCGCATGTAATGGAACAGGAATAATAAAATCGACTGTAGCAAGTGACTCCATTTTAATAATTTTAGATCCCATTAGAATCCCCATTTCTTTGCCTAAGTCTATATTACCCTTGTACTTGATCTGATGCAGTATTTTTCTTACATCGCCTGATCCATTAAAATTTAGAACAGCAGTAGCGACATCAACATTGAGTCTCCCCCAAAACTTCTTAGCAACCACATTATCCTTGTACGCTCCCTGCTCAAACTTAGGAAGCGTATACAGGCATAAGTCACACACCTTGTCCTCTTGAAAACTCAGGTAACCATCACAACAAACACACAGGTTTGGAAATAACATCTGACCTATAGAGCTCATTAATTTTTTCATTTAGGGGAAGGCAATTTGAATGAAATGCAAGACCTTTGCATTTCCTATGTTCGAAAATAGAGAAAAAACAGATATAAGCAAACTTGGTGAGTTTAGGTTAATAGAGCACCTTACCGAAAAATTTGACATACAACACGAGACCACTGCCTTAGGACTCGGCGATGATGCCGCCGCTATAGACTGTGGCAATAAGACACAGGTAGTAAGTACAGATCTGTTTATAGAAAATATAGACTTTGACATAATGTACTCACCCCTAATGCATGTAGGATACAAGTGTATTACCGCAAGCATAAGTGATATATGTGCTATGAACGCGAAACCAGCACAAGTGCTAGTTTCTATAGCCTTATCTAGCCGATATACACTGGAAGCTGTAGAAGAGCTATATGCTGGCATACACACGGCTTGTAGTAACTATAATATAGAATTACTTGGTGGAGACACTAGTAGTTCTGTATCTGGCTTGGTAATAAGCGTGACAGCTATAGGATATGCAGATAAGGACACTCTAGTGAAACGCTCTGGAGCTAAGGCCGGAGATCTTGTTTGTGTAAGCGGTGATTTGGGTGGGGCTTATATGGGTTTGCAACTGCTAGAAAGAGAGAAACAGGTATTTTTAGACCAAAAAGATATGCGGCCTGACCTAGAGGGTAAGGATTACGTGGTTGGTAGGCAGCTAAGGCCAGAAGCCAGAGTAGACATAATACAAGCTTTTAATGATCTTAATATTATACCTACCTCTCTAATTGACGTTTCTGATGGTGTATCTAGCGAGTTGTTTCATATCTGTAATAAATCTAACGTCGGAATGAAAATATATGAAGAGAAACTGCCAATAGACCAGCAAACGTATGACACAGCGTTAGAATTTAATATGCCGCCAACTACTGCGGCTATGAACGGTGGAGAGGACTACGAGTTGCTATTTACTTTGCCACAGGCTCACTATGATAAGATAAAGAACTCTGCTGATATAAGTATAATAGGTTACTGTACCGAGCCCCACGAAGGACTAGAGCTTATAACTAAATCAGGAAATCTCGTGCCTATAGAGGCACAAGGATGGGAAAATTTTAAGAAGAAAGAACACTAAATGTTTTTAGCAAGAAGAGCATCTAACTCCTCTACAGAGTGATAGCCTGTTCTGTCATATACTTCTTTGCCATTCTTATATAACTTTACAAGAGGAATAGCGTTAATCTTGAAATATTGCGACACTTGTGTGCTCTTGTCTGTATCTACTTTTAGTATCGTTAGTTTGTCTCCATATTTCTCTTTCATAGCTTCTATATGCGGAGCCATCATTTTACAAGGACCACACCAAGTAGCATGAAAATCTACTAAAACAAAGACGTTCTCAGTAGTTTCCTTGTTGTATCTGGCTAATGTAAAACTTTCCTTATCCTCTTTTTGTGCTTGCTCTGTTGGCAAATCATTTGCTCTCCAGCTAGTAATGCCACCGGCAAGATCAAATACTTCATATCCCAAAACCCTTAGTTGATCTGCAGCGGTTTTACTTCTGCCACCCGATTTGCAGTATACCAAAACTGCCTTTTCTTTGTTCAAAGTAGTTGCGTTACTTAAAAAATCAGCACTGTTTACGTCCATGTTTTTAGCCCCCGTTAAATAGCCTGTTGTGTACTCTTCTGGAGTTCTCACATCTAATAAAGTGTAGTTGCTAGTTTCGCCCATTTTTGCATTAAACTCTTGCACTGTTAGAGCCACATTATCTTTTTTGTTAGTCAATCCACAAGCAACCATTGATAAAATGGCTAGACCTAAAAACCCTAGTTTTAATTTATTCATTATTTATATTTAAAAGTTGTTCTATTATTATTCTGTCGTTGCAAAGTTTAGGAATCTTATGTTGTCCGCCTAATTTTTTTCCATTTTTTAGCCAAGTGTAAAAGGTCTTTGGTTTACTTACCACTACCTCTGGAAACTCTAGCACCATATTGCCTTTTCTTTTCGAAGCATAGTCAGAATTTACTGCTTGCAACTCTTTGTCTAGCTCAACAGTAAACTGCTCCATAGAGTCCGGCATTTTGTAAAATTCAATAAGCCATTGATGTTTTCCTTTGCTGTCGCCCTCTAAATATACGGGTGCTGCTGTAAATTCTGACACTGCACACTTGCAAGCCTGTTGTGCTACTTCTATAGCCTGCTCTGCATTATGTACCATCATCTCTTCTCCAAACGCATTAATAAAGCTCTTAGTTCTGCCTACTATCTTAAAACGATAGGGATCTTTACTAGTAAAGAGTATAGTATCCCCGAGTAAATAACGCCATAAACCAGCGTTAGTACTTATAACTACGGCATAGGTAACTCCTATTTCTACCTCAGCAAGCCACTTTGTTTTTGCAGAAGCAGAACCGTATTCACTCATAGAAATAAACTCATAGAACGTGCCATAATCTAACGCCAGAAGCATATCCTTTCCTTCCTCATCTTGCACTCCTAAAAAGCCTTCTGATGCATTGTATGTTTCCCTGTAGGCAATCCGGCCTCCTATTACTTTGTCAAACTGCCGCCTGTATGGGTCGAAGTTAACACCCCCATGTATGTAAATTTCTAAATTTGGCCAGACTTCCAAAATAGTAGAAGCCCCCGTTTTTTCTAGTATGCCACGTAGCAGAAGCAATGTCCAAGATGGCACCCCAGAAATATTCGTTACATTTTCTATAGAGGTTGTCTCAATCATTTTCGCCATCTTCTCTTCCCAATCTGGCAAAAGTGCTATGTCCATACTTGGCGTGGCCAGATAGTTTGCTATAAACGGCATGTTATTCATCATTACAGCACTCAGATCTCCGTAGTAAGAGTTTTCGGCTAGCATGTTCACTTGATGACTGCCTCCTACTATTAGTCCTTTCCCTTGAAAAATCTTAGCTTCAGGATTGTGGCGATAATACCATGTTAGTACATCTCTGCTGCCTTTGAACTGGCAATCTTCTAATGCTTCATAACTCACGGGAATAAACTTACTCCTGTCTGAAGTGGTGCCGCTAGATTTTGCAAACCAATTGATCTCGCCTGGCCAAAGCACTTTTTGCTCGCCACGCATTACCCTATCTATATATGGCTTTATATCATCGTAACTAAAAAGAGGTACTCTGTTGCGAAATTCATCAATACTATTTACCTCATCCAGTTTAAAATCTCGACCGAAGGAAGTTTTTTTTATCTCTACTAACAAGTCTTTAAACACTTGCTCTTGCACTGCAATACCATTTGTAAAAAAATACTCCATAGTTGGAATCCTCTTTTTGAGATACCATGACATGAAGGAGTTGACAAATGCTAGCATAGGTTTATTCGTTAAGCAATATAATGAAATCTCTTATTAGCAAAAAACTCTTGTCATAGAATGGTCCAAGCTGCAGGTTATCCATATTGTCTGCAGGCACGTGATAGTGGCTATACTCGCCCATTAGATAAATGAAAAATGAAGGTATACCCGCCTCTGTAAAAAAATAATGATCAGAATTAGCAGCCTTGCCTCTGCTATAAACAGCAGGTAAATGATCATTCTCCGTGTTTATTTTTACTAAGTTATCAAAATCATCTTTGAATACACTTCCATTGACTATGGTCGCCCCTTTTTCGCCACTGCCCATTAAGTCCATATTAAAAACAAACTTTGTTTTAGTCAATGATACCGCAGGTCTTCTTACGTAATTTAAAGAGCCTAGCAAGCCGGCTTCTTCTCCCCCAAAAGCAATGAACACAATACTATATTGCTGTGGATTTTCCTTGAAATATGAGGCCATATCTATTAGTATAGCTATACCACTAGCATTATCATTGGCACCATAAAAAATGGCTTCTCCCATTTTTCCTAAATGGTCATAGTGCCCACAAAAAATGATAAAACTATCAGGGTGCGTGGTTCCTGGCACATAGCCGAGCACATTTTGAGACTGATAGTTTTTTATTAATTCTGCTTCTACATCTACCGATATCTCTGGCTCGTATGGGCTAAAGGCAGATTCCAAGAGCCAAATTTCAGCGGCTTTGTCTTGCTTAGTGGCTACACTCCAAGTCAAATTCTTTTTAAGAAACACGAGCATAGAGCCTTCGTTGCATTTCTTAATATTAGCCACGTTCTTAGCTGCTAATTCATTCTTGACATCATAAACGCTAATAACCGGTAAGTACCCTTTTCTAATGGCTTTCTTTACTTTTTTAGCTACTTTGGGTGATGCCAATAAACGGGGTGATACATAAAACACTTTATATGTTCCCTTAATTGTAGGGCTGCCAGGAGACACCAAATAGTCATACCCTGGTTTTAGTTCCTTGTCTCCAAATGAGATTACTGATTTGCGTATTGTATTTACATCCAGTTGAAAGGGCAAGTTATAGCTAGCTCCAATTTTACTCAATCCCATCTCAGAAAACTTATCTGAAATGTATTCCGCAGCGAGCGAATCGCCCTTGTTTATGTATCCACGTCCAGAAAACTCATCTGAACATAGATCCTCCATTGTAAGCTGGGCCTTCGCTCTATTTTGAGCACTTATAATAGAGCTTAAAGATAGAAGCCCTACAAGTACGCACACTCTCATTTTTATCAGGATATTCATTAGTTTTGCGAAACTAAATATAAAAAGCAGAACAATGGGAATTGGCAATTTTTTTAAAACCCTATTTGGCAACGCCAAAGAAGCAACAGATCTCATAGTAGAAAGCAATAGCCAATTCGCAGAAGAAACCACTGACAAAGCAAAACATGTGGCAGAAGATATAATGGACAGTGCGGAAGATGCTTTTGAACAGGCACAAGATGCTGCTAGTGAAACACTAGACAAGGCTGAACGTAAAGCAAGTGATGCCATCAATACAATAAATGAAAAAGCTGCCCAAGTAAAAGGTAGTGCTGAGAAAGCGGCAGAAGCAGGAAAAGGTGCTACCAAAGCATCAGAAGACAGCGTAAAAGAAACACACTAAAGTGAGCTATTTGCTGGTTATAGAATTAGTCAGCGTACTATTCAATCTGATTTTTCTCTACTTGTACATACAAGAGAAAAAAATCTGTTGGATATATGGAATACTTGGCTCACTCACAGGAGCCTTTGTCGTTTACTCCTCTAATCTATATTCCGAAACTCTATTGTACCTTTTTTATGCTCTTATGGGTGGTTTTGCCCTTGTAATATGGCATACTAAATCCGCGGAAACTTTTATAATAAAAAGCATGAAGCCTAAGTCTGTTCTTGGGGTAGTAGTCGCTGGGATTCTACTCGCTCTAGGTTTAGGGTTTGCTATGTCTAATACGAATGCTGACAAGCCATACGTAGATGCTTTGAGCACCATTTTTGGTGTGATAGCTACTTTTTTAGAAATCTATAAATACCATATTGCTTGGAGCTTTTGGATAGCCATTAATATATACTCCATCGGACTATATCTTAGTTCTGATTTGTTTTTTTATGCTGCTCAGAGCATTCTATACACCTTAATGTCCATATACGGCTTGGTTGCGTGGCAAAAGAAGTTAAACGCTCAATGATCATTCGTCTCGTTTTCTTTCTCAAGTCTCATCATATTTCTGCCATCACGCTTTAGCCGTTTATGGTTTGTTAAAACTAGAAGCCTACCAAAACGACACTAACTTGAGCTACTTAAACAGGAAAAGTATTGGGAAATGTGGAGATAGCTACGCTTAGAAATGATACGTTATCTTGGTTTTATATCGGTTAGAATCTGCGGTTTGTCTAGGGCCTATTATGTATGATTCAATCACTGGCTGTTGAATTTTTCTATACGTAGAATCTATCCAAGCATTTAGGTCATTATGCGTTTTATATCCTTTGGAATATCCCCCTATATACGTACACGAAATATTATCTGCCGCTAGCCAAGCTGTATCCGAACCTAAAATCACCTGCCGTGTTATTTGACTAGTCTCCTTAGATGTAGGAATGGCAACAACTAAATTAGCCTTATTATTTACCGTATCCCATGAGTATATGAGTCCTGTGGCATGGCCAGTGACCGCCACTCCATATATTTGAGCGTGCGTATATAATTGGCTATATCCATTAGCAAAAAACAAATCTGCATTGTCTAGTGGCAGCTCATCCGCTCGTATGCCTAAATACCCTCTACCAAATACTGTAAGATTTTCGATAAGTCTGCTTTCCGATTCTTCATCACTCAAAGTAGATTCGCATTTATTCTTTACGTTTTGTAAGCCCCGCTCTAACTTAAGACTAAGGGATTGCTTCATAAAGTAATTTAATAATCTGTGAGGGTAATTCATTTCAGAAATCATAGACCACGTTAGAACTGTCTGAGATCCTCTTGCATTTAGAGTAAAGAGGCCGTGACCAGCACTTTTTTGATTGGCAATTTCCAAATCCATGTCAAAGGATATCTCTTCGTTCAGTTTTAAGTCTAACACTTGAACGCTTCCAGATTTTAAATCGGAGTGGCTAGATTTCCAAGAAAAACCATAGTCATGACTTCTTACCGACCCACTATAATCCCTTGTTTGTGTGCTATCTATAGCAAACCAAGGGTCCCAATCTTGCCAATTTCTAATATCTGCTAAATATCTATATACTACTTCTGGCTCTTTGTCAATAGTCACCTTACGCCTTGCTTCCATTTTGCTAGGGGCAAAAAGAGCAGCAAGTAGTGTCGCCACTACCATAATTAATATAAAATATAGAACACCTTTTACAACCTTCATGCTTTGTATTTATTAGTCAAATGAACTACCATTATTTTACAACCACAAGCAGCTGCGTGAAGTTAATCCTTGATAAAAAAAAGAGTTCAACTGAATTGTCTGCAGAAATGCCATAGATTCATAGATTTGCAACATATAAATATAAGCACATGAAGAAGATAATTTTAAGCTTACTAATCATCCCCTTAGCATTCTTATATAGCTGCTCACCTGCAAATAGCAGGGATTCTAAAGTAGAAGAGATAGCTGCACAAGAAGTGACAGCAGGTAAAACAATAGCCGAAGACAATACAGTAATAACAAATAAAATAAACACAGAAAATATGGAAAATGGACTTTATGCCAAAATGAATACTTC
>JBDNFQ010000346.1:0-6729 GCA_041689715.1 Bacteroidia bacterium | reverse complement strand
CGAGTGAAAGTGGTGAAGGAATAGCGAGCTATTCCAAGACAGTTTTAGGAAGAAAATGGCTGTTTAAATGTGTAATCGACCTGTTTTGTCCATAAAACCTCGTGATCATCGTTGTTTTATATTGATATAGCTCGCTATATCTGCACTAAAACCTCTCGCCTCCAAGGTTTTATGAAAATCTGCATCTCAAAAGAATAGTCGAACGCAGGTTACTAGAGTGTTCTAGTCCTATTAGTTGGAAGGTGTAACTAGTAGATAGTACATCGATACTACTATAAATAGATGGCTTGGGTGCGGTATAACTAGCCGTAGAGCCTAAAACTATTTGTTCCGATAGCGATTAAAAACAATCATATATTCTTTTAAACCACCATAAGGCTACATCCTCGCACATCGGAGTGGTCCATACGCCCGGTTACTTCAAAACTGCCATCTGGGAATACTTGACCTAAATCATCCGCGGCTATAAAAGCACACGAATGTAGATTAGCTAAATCAATAATGTTGAGTGCTGCCGTTCGTCCATTTGCCTTATTGCTGAGCGGGTCATTGTCTGCTCTAGCCAGTACTTTCATCCAGGGAGGACAGCTATAGCGAGCACTGGTATCTGAATATGCCTGGCTTAGTAGCTCTGTCATTCCGTATTCTGACCGTATAGTAGCTTGCGGAAAAGAAGCTTGCAATGTTTTGTAAACTTCCGCTTTGGTTATTTCTGTTTTACGTCCCTTCATCCCGCCCGTTTCTATAATAGTAAATGGTTTGTTACTGGCGTATTTGTCGGCAAAATCTAGTAAAGCAAAACTTACTCCGAATAGGAGAATAGGTTTAGCACTTCGTTCTATTTTCTGAATGAGAGAATCGTGATTATAGAGATAGAAACTGTCCTCCTGGGTATTGGAGTCCATTAGGTGCTTGACCATACTTACCAATGAAGAATTTTGGCGTTCTAAGTAATTAGGAAGCAGACCTAGTATTTCGTAGTCTGATACAGGACCTATCTGATCTTCTATTATTTTCACACAATTTTGATGATAGGTAGCAAGTGATTTTACGTTGTGTTTTGCAGTGTGGCTGCCTGTGGTACTACTACTTTCGAAAACGGCTTCACTTACAAAAGGCTCGCTGACTACCTTATGTGTTTTAAAAAAGGATATTGGTAAAAACGGAATTTCTCGGTAATCTTCAATTGAATCAGGGTCTTTGTTAATTAATTTTAGATATTGAGCGTATACAGCATTATATTTAGCCTGAAATTGAAATAACTGTAGTGCGATTTCGTTAAAATTGTACTCAGATATTAACCAAATAGACTGTATGTTAGGCAAACCACTCATAAAGACTTCAAAGGTAATAACTCTACTGTTATGTGGTTTTATTTTCGCGTGCAAACCAGATCCTGTTGGCTTCGGACCTTTGCCAGAGATTCAACTAAAGAAAGTAGAACTGCTAAAGACTAGAGATGGTAAGGATAGTGTTATTCAAGTAACTCTATATTTTCAGGATGGTGATGGAGATATTGGTCTAACTGAAACAGATACGGTATCCCCGTTTAATTTTGGCAGTATTTATTTTCATAATCTACCCGTAACTTATTTAGTGCCAGACAGTATAGGAGAGTATAGGGAGTTGACAAATCCAAATAATAATCAACCTTATGGTAATCAGCATGAGCGAATACCTTTACTTACCCCTACTAGTAAGTATAAGGCTATTTCGGGAGATTTGATCGTGAATCTCACAGCAAACCCTATAGGATTAAGGCCAGAGAAAGTAATATTAGAAATGAAATTATTAGATAGAGAACTCAATGTGAGCAATACAGTAACCACTTCGGTCATTGATTTAACACATTGATGTATGGTATACTATACAATACTAAGAATTCAAAAAAAGCAAGCAAATCAATCGTGAGCCCTAATTTTTTATATGTTTGCAGCCGTTTTGAGTACATTAGCATAGTTTATGCATCACCTTGAGAAAATAGCACAAAATGAAATTAATATTTAAATCCACTTTACTTCTGGCTCTAGTGGCCGTAATGAGTACTCCGACCTACGCTCAACGATTTGCGTATGTAGATTCAGAGTATATTTTATCTCAGATGCCATCTTATAAATCTGCTCAAACACAGATAGACGAACAAAGTAAGAAATGGCAAGAAGAAATAGATACTAAGTTCGAAGCTATTGACAAACTATATAAGCAATATCAGGCAGAAAAAGTATTGCTTACTAAAGATATGCAGACCAAACGCGAAAATGAGATTATAGAAGAAGAGCGTGAGGCGAAGAAGCTACAAAACGATAAATTTGGTTATGAAGGTGAGCTTTTTAAAAAAAGAGAAGAGCTTATAAAACCCATTCAAGATAAAGTGTATGAAGCTATAAATAAAGTAGCAAAGAATAACGGACTCGATTTTATCTTTGATAAAAGTGGAGATATGTTAATGCTAGTATCTAATCCGAAGTTTGACAGAAGTGATGAAGTACTAGATGAATTAGGTGTAGTGCCTAGCAAAGGAGAGAATTCCGGAGATAGCAACCTACCCACTGGGGCGGGAGATATGGGCGATGAGGACTTGCCTCCAAGATAAAATAAGACAACATAAAAACAATTAATAAATAAACAGAGATGAAAAAAGTAGTGGTAATTTTAGCCGTAATGTGTTCCACATTTGCTGTGCAAGCACAAACTAAGGTAGGACACATCAACAGTAGTAACTTGATAGAAATGCTACCAGAGGCAGATAGTATTCAGAAGCAACTATTGCAAGTGCAAGAAATGTGGCAGAGAATACTTGCCGAAAAAGAAACAGAAGCCAAAACAAAGTATAATGCACTTATGGTCATTATGGACAAGCCTTCTGTATCTAACAGCGAAAAAGAAATAAAAACTCAGGAAGTAGAAAATCTTCAGAAACAATACCAAGAATTGCAGCAGAGAGCAAATGATGATTTGCAACTAAAGCAAGAGGAATTACTCTCTCCGCTACTAGAGAAGGTAAAAAAAACTATATCTGAAGTAGCAAAGGCAAATGGTTACGCATACGTAATGGATACTACAGAAGGTAGTGGGATTATATATAGCGATAGTTCTTATGATCTTATGCCTTTAGTGAAAGCTAAATTAGGCGTTAAATAATTCTATCATCAACACGTCTCAACCTATAGGCGTTTTTGATTCGGGGCTTGGGGGTCTTACCATATTAAAAGCTCTGCAAAAAAAACTACCAAATGAGCAGTTTATCTATTATGGTGACACTGCTCATTTGCCTTATGGCGATAAGAGTGAGGATGCTCTTATCAGCTACGTGCATGCTATTACTCAGTTTTTAAAAAACAAAAGGTGTAAAATGATAGTAGTAGCCTGCAATAGTGCTACTACCGTAATAAGTAAAGCGACCAAAATTCCGTATAAGGCAGAACAAATAGTAGAAGTAATAAGCCCTATAGTAGACCTAATAGCCAAACAGACTAAGTATACTAATATTGGTATAA
This sequence comes from Bacteroidia bacterium, assembly GCA_041689715.1. Classification (GTDB taxonomy): domain Bacteria; phylum Bacteroidota; class Bacteroidia; order NS11-12g; family UBA9320; genus UBA9320. Next base: position 3,232 of record JBDNFQ010000346.1, on the reverse strand, counting down.
TAGGGACTCGCAAGACTATAGGCTCAGGTATGTTTAATGAAGCTCTGGCTCAAAAGAACAGCCGACTAAATATTACAGCGAGAGCTACACCACTACTAGTACCGCTTATAGAAGATGGATTTTTAGAAGAGAAAGTTCTTTTTCCTGTGTTTGATAGGTACTTTGAAAATTTCGCAGATTGTGAGCTGCTTATACCGGCTTGTACTCATTATCCAATCATATATCAGCAGATAGAAAAATACTTTAGCAATGGCATGAAAGTGCTACACACGCCTAAGATAATAGCTGAAACTGTAGAAGACTATCTAGCTCAAAATAACTTACTGAATACAACAAGTACATCGCTACCTAGCGAGTATCATCTATCTGATGTTACAGATGAGTTCTTACGAGAGGCCGTTTTATTCTTAGAAAAAGATGTGGTCTTTACCAAGACACTCTTAGACCCAATAGAATAAGGGTAACTTCCGCTCATAGCTCAAGTAAATTGATAATCGGGCTCCATTTTCGTTTCTAAAATCAACTTGTGTTTTGGTGAATACAAATAGTCCGTTAGTCAAAACCCGGTCTTAAGAGTCAAATCGTATACCGAACTTAGCATAAATCAAAAGTTAAATTATGCTAAAAAACCTGATGATGGATATCTATCTTCCCCACAAGGCCAGCAAAGATTAAATACTGAGCTAAGTGCTCAGTCGTTTGCAGACTACTATAGTCTAAAGAATAACGACCCGGGAAATTTTGGACAACCAAGAATGATAAGTCTAACTCTCAGAACCACCTTTTAAAACCATTGGCTATGAGAACTATAAATAGATATTTGCAAGATTAGAAATGAGTAGAGTTCACCACATATTAATAATAGATGACTGCCATCTAGTATTGCAAGATACATTAAGTGCCTATGAAGTAGTATATATGCCTACTATCACAGAAGCGGAACTCGAAGTAGAACTAGTTAAGGCTACTATCTTGATAATGCGAAGCAAGCTACGATTAACCAAAGAGTGGATCGACAGAGCACCTATACTAGAGTTGGTAGGTAGGTTAGGCTCTGGTATGGACAATATAGATGTGGTATATGCGGAACAAAGAGGAATAAAGTGCCTCAACGCACCTGAGGGTAATAGTAATGCTGTAGCTGAGCAAACTATAGGAATGATGATAGGTCTGCTTGCTAATGTAAGTAGAAGTAGCAGGCAGGTGCGTAATGGTGTGTGGGATAGAAAAGGAAATCAAGGGAAGGAATTAAAAAACCTTTGTGTGGGCATCATAGGATATGGAAATGTAGGGAGTGCTTTAGCTAGGCTACTTCAAGTATTTGGCTGCAAGGTTCTGGCTTATGATAAGTTTAAAGTAGGATTTGGGGATGAGTACGCAGAAGAAGTAAGTTTGGAGAGATTAAAATCTGAAGCAGATTTAGTGAGCCTACATGTTCCACTTAATGAATTTTCTCATGAAATGATAAATCAGTCATTTATATCCGAAATGGAAAAACCATTCTATGTTTTGAATCTTGCGAGGGGATTTGTGGTTAAAATTTCAGATATAATTTCAGGATTAAAAGAAGGAAAAATACTTGGAGCCGCTTTAGATGTTTTGCCAAATGAAAATATACTAAATTGTGGTGATGATGAGCAAAAAGAATTGAATTATCTATCTGAAAATGAGGATGTTATTGTAACTCCTCACATTGGAGGACTTACGGAAGATTCATATAAATTACTAGCTGAAGTGTTAGCAGAAAAAATAAATAATTGGATTAAAAAATGACCACTTGTGAATTGAAACTTGGTCTTAGGTAAAATTAATTTGAATAATTGCATTTTTATAGCAAATATTGAAGTTCGAAAAAACGTGTAAAGCAAAGTTTATGAAGAAAGCACTTACTATATTAATCGCCAGTCTATTTGTGACATCTGTGTACTCGCAATCCAATTTTGGAAAGCTACAAGGAAAAGTTACAGATTCTAAGACCAAGGCGTCAATCGCATACGCTACCATACTTCTAGAAAAAGAAGGTATTAGAAAAGGTGGTGCGTACACAGATGATGAGGGAAAATACGTGATTAACGCATTAGACCCGGGTACATATACTATTACAGTAAAATACCTAGACTATAGCGATCAAGTGGTTACAGACATAGAGGTTTCGTCTAATAGTACGAAGTTCCAAAACGTAGAAATGAGCCCTAAAGGCGAAGAAGGGACTGCGGTGTTACAGACGATTACTGTTCGTGCCGGAAGGCCCCTTATAGAGAAAGATAAGAACTCTACTACACTTACTAGTTCAGATATTACGAAACTGCCTACTCGTAGTCTAAACGCAATTGCGGCCATGTCCTCTGCTGTAAATGAGACGAGTTCTGGTATCTCATTCTTAGGAAGTAGATCTGACGGAACGGCATACTATGTAGATGGTGTGCGTGTAGTGGGTAGTGCCAGTGTGCCACAATCTGCTCAAGGTCAGATAGATATAATACAATCTGGTATCCCATCTCAGTATGGGGACTTTACAGGAGGAGCTATTAGTATTACAACTAAAGGACCTTCCAGATATGTCAATAGAACTTTTGAGCTTATTTCTTCTTCACCCTTTGATTCATATCATTTTAACCAAGCAGAGTTTTCTGCTGTTGGGCCATTATGGATTAAAAATAAAGGAGGAGGAGATAAGGAATACGTAGCTTTAGGTTATCAATTTGCAGCTAACCTCAATTATGCTGTAGATGGTAGCCCAGGATATGGAGGTTTTTATTCTGTAAAACCAGAAGTGCAGGCCAACTTGGAGCAAAATCCACTTATAGCAAATCCAAATGGAGACGGTAATGTGTATAGATCTTTACTCTTAACTAAAGATGATCTAGAATTTAATAAAGCAAGAAAAAATGTAGGCAGCTATTTAGGAAATGCTCAAGGTAAGTTAGAGTTCCTTCCAAATAAAAACTCGTCACTTACATTATTTGGCAGTTTCAATCAGAATCAAGGGAATAACTGGAACTATACTCAAAGTCTAATGAATGATGATGGATATAGTAACTCTACTGGTCAGAGTTTGAGAACGTATATAAAATTCACTCAAAGACTAGGGGAGACTAACGAAGACGATAAGGAAAAAGAAAAATCATTGTTTTCTGATGCGTTTTATAATCTAAGACTAGACTACCAAAGTAGCTGGAACGAGACTCAAAATTTGGATCACGGAACTGACTTTTTCGATTACGGTTATGTG
>JBDNFQ010000345.1:0-5645 GCA_041689715.1 Bacteroidia bacterium | reverse complement strand
CCCTTCTAAATCCGTTTTTCTTTAGGATAGAACTATTACAATTTGGACATTTTTTTTATTCAAAACGTTTCAAAGGTCGTTTTACTAGTCATACCAACGATTAACAAAGATTCTAGCCTCCCAAATGTCTATTAGGCCTAACTTTAGCATTAATATCAGTAGGAGCTTTTGCTCAGAAAGCTGATTCTGTAATCACTCAAGGTGGTGCAAATGATGTCTATTATAGTTTCAAAAACGGAATAACTGCCGAGGTAGATAGAAGTACTTGGGATATTGCTCTCAACACGGCTGCTTTTGATGCAAGCATACTTATCAATGATAATGCAGGTGTAGAATTATACTCGTACGGTACAAACCTAGATGAGTGGGATAATGTGGATACTGCGGGATTTGCTTTCGAAAATATCTACAACTCTTCAGAGTCTTGGGAAAATGGAGCATTTGTAAGATTGGCTTCTGGTCATCCTGATTATGGATGGGGTATCTACAATATGGGGACGCACAATGTAGCTAGGAATAGAATCTTTATACTAAAAGATAGAAATGAGGTATATCACCAAGTAGTGATAGAAAACATGTCTGCTGCAGGTGTATACACTATAAAAACAGCTGACATAGGTGGAGGTAATACCGTAACACTAGATATAAATAAGAAGGATGCTGCCTTTGCAGGTAAGAACTTTGTACACTTAGATCTCGCAGCTCAAAAAGTGCTGAATAACGAACCTTTAAGAAAAGATTGGGATCTGCTGTTTACCAAGTATATAGATCTAGTACCTACTCGTAATGGAGATTTGCTACCTTACCTAGTAAGTGGAGTGAAGATAAATAAAGGATACCAAGTAGCTGAAAGAAGTGACTTGCCTACTGCTAGTAACGATACCAATAATCTAGATTGGAACACTGACATCACTGAAATAGGTTCTGATTGGAAGAGTTTTGACTTTGCGACGTATAGCTACTTAGTGACCGACAGTCTAGCTTACTTCGTAAAAGGTGACGGAGGTGCTGTGTGGAAAATCAACTTTACCAACTACATTGGAGGTGCTACAGGTGGGTACTATTTCAATGTAGAGCAACTAAGAACAAGTGCAAGTGACAATAGAGTACAAGATCTTGTTACACGTGTCTACCCAAATCCGTCAAACGGCAGATTTACCGTAGAAAATAAGGAAAATGATACGGTAGAGGTGTCACTAATAACTCTTACAGGAAAGGTTTTAGAATCGTATAATTTAACTCCTAATAGTGCCTTGACTATAGACGCTACGAGTGTAGTCTCTGGCATGTATGTTCTAAGTATACGTTCTGACGATAAAGTGAGTACACAGCGAATTGTCATTAAGTAATTACATATTTTTCATTTGTTTGATTGTGCCGTCTTTAGGGATGGCACAATCTTTTGTGATGGCTACAGATGCTAGCGACGAAACTTTGCTGTATATCACAGTAAGAGATAGTACGCGTAAAGAAGTAGGGTCAGGTTATCGTGTGCAAGTAGCCAATAGTGGAGCAGTCGTCCTTGGCGTTTCTTCGCATGGCTATGCAACACAAAAAATTATGGTGCTACCAAATGAGGACTACAAATTAAGATTATCGTCCAACACATTTGAATTAAATACCGTGGTAGTGTCTGATGTACATAGAGTAAGTACCGTATCTAACAGTGTGCTCAATATCAATAAAATATCTGCCAAAAAAATAGAACAACTGGGAGCTTTTGATCTAGCAGATGCTTTAGCTTTTGAAAATAATATTACGCTCAGTAGAGACAATGCTCTAGGTACTAAAGGCATACAACTCATGGGGCTAGGCGGAGATAATGTAAAAATACTAGTAGATGGCGTACCTGTAATAGGTCGCTTTTTTGGGCAACTAGACTTAGAGCAGTTCAATCTAGAAAACATAAAACAAGTAGAAGTAATACAAGGACCTATGTCGGTCATATATGGATCTAATGCTCTTGCTGGGACTATCAATTTAGTGAATAAACAACCCAACAAAAGTGGAGCTACTGTACTGCTAAACTATGAAAGTGACGGCCAGTATAACATATCGGGTACAGCAAATAAAGCTAGAAAAAACGGAGGCTTACAATTGAGTGTAGGTAGAATGTTTTTTGATGGATGGAGTGAAAACAAGGTAGACCGATCGTATGACTGGATACCAAAAGAGCAGTATACCGCTAGCCTAGGCTATAGATACCGCAACAAAAGAAATTCATATACCTGGAAAACCGCTGTGCTACAAGCAAGCTTACTAGACAAAGGTGTACCTATGGCTCCGTATAGTGAGCGGGCTATTGACCAAAAGTTTACAAATCAACGGTTAGATAATACATTCACCTACAAGAGAGATGGGAATAAGACAGATTTTGATTTGACTATTGCAAACAATCATTTTCATCGTACGAAGAACAAGTACAGCAAAAACCTAATCACCTTAGAAGAACAAATAGTACCGATGGCTCAGGAGCAAGACACACAGACTTTTAATGCGACAATTGTGCGAGGTATAGCTACGCTAAAAAAGTGGAAAGACATAAGTACGGTAGTAGGAGTAGATGGCAATTATGAGCGAGGTACAGGAAAACGAATAAAGGACAATGTACAGGAGCAGCTAGATATAGCTACATTTCTGAGTATAGATAAAACAATACGAGATAAGCTGACTATGCGTGTAGGGGCAAGATATGCCTACAACTCTGCATTCTCTACACCACTACTGTATTCCATACAGACGAAATATAGTTTACCGAAATCTCAATTGATTAAGCTTGCTTATGGCAGAGGGTTTAGAGCTCCTTCGCTCAAAGACTTATACCTCAATTTTGTAGATGCTAATCACGAAGTAGTTGGCAATGAGAACTTGAAATCTGAAAATTCTCAATCGATAACTGCTACCTACTCTAAGTATCAAAAAGTAGGCAAATGGAACGTAAATGGAACTCTAGATGCCTTTGGTAACTCCATAAGTGATAAAATAGAGCTAATAGTGACTAGTGCTACTGCCGCGAGGTATAGTAATATTGGCCTCTATCAGTCCATAGGTAGTACTATAGGTATAGTAGCTACTAATGATAAACTAACTGTACGCTCTAGCTACAGCCATACAGGTATTTATAATGGAATAGGTACAGAAGATCGCAGCTTTATATGGACTCCGCAATTGGTGATGCAGGGCGGCTATACTATAGCACAAACAAGTACAAGTGTGCAGCTCTTTTTCAATAGATTTGGAATAATATCCAGAGTATTCGAAGGGCAAAATGGCGAGAATATAGTACGTAATCAAGATGCTTACAGTATGTTAGATATGACCGTAAATCAGAAACTATGGCAAGAGAGACTGAGCATCACTACTGGCCTTAGAAACTTGGCAGGAGTCACCACGCTCAATAGCATACAAACAAGTAGTGGGGCACACACCAGTGGTAGCAGCTCTGTGACTATTAGCCCTGGTCGTACATTTTTTATGAGTTTAAGATATGCAATTAATAAATAAACTATATCCCATATTACTGCTCATTGTGTTGGCTGGATGTTTTGAAAAAGATATTCCGGTGGAGCCGCAACCACGACTCAGCAATACGGTGACTTTAGATGCTGGGGCTAATAAGCAGCTAGTAAACTATTACTCATTAAAACAAAATGACATTCTTGCTCAAATAGACCCAATGAGTTGGGATATAGGTTATACTGATGAGAAGCTATTTTTTAATGGTTTCAGAAGTATACAAGTAGCTAAATTTGATATGGAATGGAAGGATAAGACAGATACTGTTGGTCTCAGTTTTGACTATCTCACAGTGGGATACCTAGAAAACATGTGGCAACTAGATGCCGATCAGAATTACGTATTAGAATTGGGCTATGATGAGAACTATGCCAGTTTAGGATTATACAAATTTGCCTACACATGGTCAGATGGTGATGTAATCGTAAAATTTTCTAAAATAGAGGCAGTTGATTATACGGAGACTACATTTCCAGAAGACGATTTTCACTATAGCTTATTGCAGAAAAAATATACTGTTGTACCTTTTGTTAAAGAGTATGATTTAGCACTAGGTAAATATACAGATTTCGTGATTTTCCCGAATGAACAAGCAGACTATTTGGTATATGGAGTCTTACTGGGAAATACAGAAGCAAAGCAACTACGTATTCCCTTTGCAGACATTAATTCGTCTTCTTTGGACACATTAGAGTTTGACAATCCACTCAAAACGGTCATAGGTTGGGACTGGAAATTTTATGACCTTAGTTCGGGGGCTTATAGTCTTAGAGAAAACAGAACATTCATTATAAAAACTGAAGATGATTTTTACTACAAGCTTAGATTTGTAGACTTCTATAACCAAGAGGGAGTTTCGGGTCATCCAACATTAGAATACACCTTATTATAACAATCAAAAACCAATGAAATATATTTTTATCTTATTAAGTATCGCTTTAATAGCATGCAGTCAAAACACAGCAAAAACAGAAGGAGTAACTGAAGAAGACACTGCCTCAGACACACTTCGTTTTCCGCAAGAAAAACATCTAAAAAACCTAAAACAACTCACATTTGGTGGAGATAATGCAGAAGCATATTTCTCCTTTGCAGGAGATAAACTTGTTTTTCAAGCCAAAAATCCAGAATGGGATGCTCCCTGCGATCAGATTTACGTTATGGGTATAGATGAGTCTTGGCAAGAGGGGAGACCTCAGTTGTTAAGTACAGGAAAAGGACGAACGACTTGCAGTTACTTTATGCCAGGAGATAGTACCATTATATATGCGAGTACGCATGAGGGAGATGAGAATTGTCCACCAGAGCCACCTCATACGGGTAAGTACGTATGGCCCATATACTCAGATTTTGAGATATATACTGCGGATCTAGAAGGCAACATAGTGCAAAAATTGACAGATAGAGAAGGCTATGATGCAGAAGCTACAGTATCTCCTACAGGCGACAAAATAGTGTTTACCAGCACGCGTACAGGAGACCTAGAGCTATTCACTATGGATATAGATGGTAGTAACATAAAGCAGGTAACTACAGAGTTGGGATATGATGGTGGAGCATTTTTCTCGCCAGATGGCACTAAACTGATTTTCAGATCCTCTAGACCAAAGACAGAGGAAGACATCAAAGAATACAAAGATTTGCTTGCTCAGAACCTAGTACAACCTACTAATATGGAGTTGTATGTGTGTAATGTAGATGGTAGCGATATGCAAAAAATAACGGATTTAGGCCAAGCCAATTGGGCACCATTTTTTCATCCGAGTGGAGAAAAGATTATCTTTTGCTCTAATCATCATAGTGCAGAAGGTGGAAGACCACAATTTAATTTATTTATGATAAACTTAGATGGTAGCGGATTAGAACAAATTACATATGACGGAGTATTTGATAGTTTTCCTATGTTCTCTCCAGACGGCACTAAACTTGTCTTTTCGAGCAATAGGAACAATGGTGGTGGCAGAGCCACTAATATGTTTATCGCTGATTGGGTAGAGTAAGACTAGGTAAAATATAGAGTTTTAAGAAAAAAATGAGCAAAGGAGGAAATTACTCCTTTTCTCATTTTCCGTTTACTGGCTTTAGTTCTTCTTCTATTTTTTTAAAGTCAAGGACCATTCACATGTATG
>JBDNFQ010000344.1:0-14904 GCA_041689715.1 Bacteroidia bacterium | reverse complement strand
TCTGAAGACTTACAACCACAAAAAAGCGACACTACATTCTATCAAATTGCAGTAAATGCGACTATGGGAGATAGCAAACTTGGCAGTGACGCTACTACATTAGCCGCAGGCCAGAATTATACTAAAACTACAGATCTAGACGTGGCTCATTATGCGAAATCTAAATCTTGGCTTGTAGACTTTTTTCAAGGTCTAAGACCTTATGCCCTAGGACTTGCTATCTTTCTATGTGTGCTAGAGATCGTTTTAGGACTTGCCTTACTAATAGGTAGGGCCCTAGGCTAACTATTTCTCTACTTATTATTATTATCGCCTTGTTCACTTTTCTTACTTGGTATAGTGCGTACTATAATAAAGTGACAGACTGCGGATGCTTTGGCGATGCCATAAAGCTTACGCCTTGGCAGAGTTTCAATAAGGATGTAATACTCTCCGTTTCTATTCTTGTCATTCTACTAGGGATACGACATATCAAACCTATATTTAGTAAACCATTTGCTGTAAAACTGCTCACAGTCTTCACCTTAATAAGTGCAGGTTTCTCTGCATACTGCTGGCATTATCTTCCTGTGAAAGATTTCCTCAAGTTTAAGGAAGGAAACAACATAAAAGATTTAGCAGTTGTTCCAGCAGACGCCCCTTCAGATAAGTACGAAAACATTTTCATATATAGCAAAGAGGGCGTAGATGAAGAGTTTAGTCTAGAACAAATGTCTGGACGGAACTTGGCAGATGAGGGATATACGTTTGTAGACAGACGTGATAAGCTGATAAGCAAAGGCTACGAACCAGAAATTCATGACTTTATGTTAATGGACGATACACGTAGCAATGATTACGTAGAGGATTTCTTTGCAGATACTAGTCATAAGTTACTCCTTGTTTTTAATGAAATAGACAAGGCGGATGTAGCTACCATGTCTGAATTAAAAGAGTTGATAGCTGCCTGCAAAAAAGAAAACATAGCCATCTATCCACTTACTGCGAGTGCTTCTGATAAAGTCGAGGCTTTTAGACACGAACACCAGCTCGACATTCCTTTTTACTTTGGAGATAAGACCAACCTAAAGTCGATTATACGATCAAATCCGGGGGTAGTATTGTTTGAAGGCAACGTGGTGAAAGAAACTTGGCCTTCTACTAGACTCCCATCTGTGAAGCAATTTCTAAAAAAAGTGGCTAAATGATATCGTTTTTATTAAAACGAATCTTTAATGGCTTTATAATCCTATATAGTGTAATCACAGTCGTCTTTTTTCTTTTTAGCTTTTCATTTCCTAATCCTGAGAATATGGCTGTAGGCCAGCGTACAGACAAAGAAACCCAGGAGGCTATAAAAAAAGAATTTGGGCTAGACAAACCTTTGTTCACACAATACCTTCTTTTTCTAAACGATATATCTCCCGTATCCTTTCATCGCAATACGAGTAACCTTAGCTTAAATGAAAAATATGGCAGAAGTGCCAAGTTAGAACTAGGAGCAACTACCATCGTGCTAAAAAAGCCGTATCTAAGAAGAAGTTTCCAAAATCGTGAAGAGACAACCTCCTTGATTGCTCAATCATTTAACGGCACTTTTATACTCGCACTTGTTTCGATCATATTCGCAGCTATTTTCGGTATTTTTTTAGGATTACTTGCAGGAGTAAAGGCTAACTCCTGGCTAGATCAATTAATCCTTTTTATTAGCACGTTAGGTATTTCTGTTCCTTCCTTTTTTTCCGCTATTATTTTGGCTTGGTTTTTCGGCTTTGTATTGCACGATGTTACAGGTCTCAATATGACTGGCAGTTGGGTAGACATAGATCCATTTACTGGCGAATTTTATCAATGGAAAAACTTAATTCTTCCTGCTATTGCACTAGGTGTTAGACCGCTGTCTATATTTACCCTACTCACTCGCAGCTCCATGCTCGAAACCCTGAATAAAGACTACATAAAAACTGCAAAATCTAAAGGGCTATCTGCTAAGGATATCCTTGTAAAACACGCATTACCCAATGCACTTAACCCTGTGATTACTGCCATTTCTGGTTGGTTTGCTTCTTTGCTAGCAGGTGCATTCTTCGTAGAGTATATCTTTAATTGGAGAGGCCTAGGTAAACTCACTATAGAAGCCTTGGAGATGAATGATTTGCCCGTAGTTATGGGATGCATACTCTTTATAGCTCTCTTATTTGTCCTAATTAATATAGTGGTAGACTTACTTTATGTAAAGCTAGACCCGCGAATAAAGCTATCTTGATGCACCTATTTCTAACAGGATTCACGGGTGTGGGCAAAACCACAATAGGCAAGCAACTTAGTGACTTGCTTAATTATTCTTTTGTAGATCTAGATGCTCACATCGAGCTAAAAGTAAATAGAAACATAAACTCTATTTTTATAGAAGACGGAGAAGCATACTTTAGAACAAAGGAGCTTGAATGCATAGAAGACCTTTTAGACCAACGCGGCAATTATGTAATAGCACTAGGAGGAGGTAGTATACAAAACAGTGAAGTAGCTCACCGAATTTTAAAATCTGGTATCTGTATCTACCTATATAAACCGTGGGCAGAACTAGTAATACAACTGACCGGATTGACAGATAGGCCATTGTTGAAGCAAAAATCAATAGTAGAACTAGAGTTACTTTTCGAGTCTAGAGCGTCTTTGTATGAGCTATCACAGCTCAAAGTGCCAATAAACGCTTCATTTACACCCGAAAAACTCATGCAAACCCTTAGATTATCAACAAATAGGTAACAGTACTTGTATTCATGCGGCTCTTCGCTTTAAAATTGAGGAATTAATAATCTAAAATAATATTTAAACTTATGAACAAATCAGATTTAATATCAGCTATGGCTGATAAGGCTGGCATCACTAAAGCACAAGCAGGTGAGGCATTAGACGGATTTATGGGAGCTACTACAGATGCTCTTAAAAAAGGCGAAAAGCTAATCCTTGTAGGATTCGGTACTTTCTCTGTAAACAAAAGAGCTGCTAGAACGGGAAGAAACCCTAGAACTGGTAAGGAAATTCAAATCGCTGCTAAGAACGTTGTTAAGTTCAAAGCTGGATCAGGTCTTTCTGACAAAGTAAACTAGTAACAACACGCCTTGTTGCGTGCTACTACCCAAAAATTTAAAACCTTCTTAGGAAACCGAGAAGGTTTTTTTGTGCCTATTTCCCAGCCTGCCGCAGGCAAGGGATACCCTCCAAAGGCCTGATGGATTTCTTCTATCATCGTAAAACAGGCAATATGCCAAATTCCAATGCTATTAGAAAGTATATTCGCTCGCAGCACTTACAGCAATACTCTATTCCACAAAACCTACAAATATTCTTATCTTCGTCCTATCAAAAAATCATTCCTAAAATACGTAGCCCAGACCTCTCCTAACCCGCCCATGTACGAGTTTGTAAGAGGTAGAGGAATATACCTATATGACAAAAAAGACAAGCCTTACATAGACCTAATAAGCGGCATAGCCGTGAACAATATTGGTCATAATAACAAGCAAGTAGTAAAAGCCATAAAGAAGCAAATAGATAAATACAGCCACCAGATGGTGTACGGTGAGTATGTGGTAGGACCACAAATAAAGCTTGCCAAAAGACTGTCTAAGCTATTGCCCGATAACCTGCAATCCTTCTACTTCCTCAATAGTGGAAGTGAAGCGGTGGAAGGTGCTATGAAACTAGCCAAAAAGCATACGGGCAGAGGAAAAATAGTAGCCATGCGTAATGCCTATCACGGCAGTACAAGCGGAGCTCTTAGTATGATGAGCGACGAGTATTACTCAGGACCATTCAAGCCATTGTTACCCAACATCCATTTTGCAGAGTTGAATGAGCTAGCTACACTAAATCTCATAGATGAGCAGACGGCAGCCGTATTCATAGAACCTATCCAATCTGAAAAAGGCTATATCCCTGTAACTCAAGTATTCTTAAATGCACTGCGTGCCAAGTGCAATGAAACGGGTACTCTTCTCGTTTTTGATGAGATACAAAGCGGAATAGGACGTACCGGAAAACTATATGCCTTTGAGCACTATAATGTGGTGCCTGACATACTACTAAGTGCCAAGGCTCTAGGCGGCGGAATGCCGATTGGCGTTTTCATCTCTTCTAAGGAGATAATGGATAATCTAAGCGACAATCCTATACTTGGTCACATTACCACCTTTGGTGGGCATCCGGTGAGCTGTGCCGCGGGCAATGCTGCTCTTAAGTTCTTAACTAAAAGTAGCTTGATGGACGAAGTAGCGGAGAAAGAAGCTCTCTTTCGTGAACTACTCGTACATCCTAAAATAAGAGGAATAAGTGGCAAAGGGCTGATGCTAGCCGTACAGCTAGACTCTTTCGAAGAAGTAGAACGTACTATGAGACGGTGCATAGAACGAGGAGTTATCATAGATTGGTTTCTGTATAACCTAGAGTGTTTGCGTATCTCGCCACCGCTTATTATAACCAAGAAGCAAATACGAGAGGTTTGTGCTACAATTATTGATGCTTTAAATTAACAACAACGTATGAAATACACATTTATAATCGTCTTTATACTAATCTCTTGCACCTCTAAGGCTCAGGACAGCAAATTTAAAATCGGCTTGATAGGAGGTCCTAACTACACATCTCTATTCGGAAACAAAGTTGCAAAAGATATTTATAACCCTGGCTTTCAGTACAATGCAGGTCTTGGTCTGGACTACCATTTAGTGAAACGCCTTTCGATAAGCTCAGGATTACTGCTAGAACAGAACTACAGTTATGATGATTTTTACTATACAGACGAATTAGGCAACCCATTATCCAAGGTAACTGTAAAAAGTACATTTCACCAATTGAACCTACCTATAGCCCTTAAGATAAAACTAATAGATCGTAAACTGAACTTGTATACCAATATTGGAACCAATTTTCAATATCTTATAAAGTATATATACAGTGTCGATGATGGGCTAGTTACTAGAAATTTTAATCAAACAAATAACTACAATAGGTTTAACATTGGCTTAATTACTAGTTTGGGTTCTAGTTATGAAATCAGTAAATTTTGGGATATATCTCTAGAATTAAGAAATAACTTGGGTCTAAGTAATGTGTCAAAAAATGGAAATTTAAAAATAAATTCTACCAGCCTACTGTTTGGTATTCACTATAATCTTTAGTTTATAAACGAATGACATTAAAGCCCATAAAAACAGAAAAGGACCACAATGAGGCTCTTATTCGTATAAAGGTGATTTTTGATGCACCGGAAAAATCTGCAGACGGAGATGAGGCTGAGATGCTATCTCTAATGATAGAGAACTATGAGAATAAACATTACCCTATAGAAGCACCTGACCCTATAGCTGCCATAAAAATCCGTTTGGAAGAAATGAACCTAAAGCAAAAAGATTTAGTAGGTATTATCGGCGGTAAAAGTCGGGTTTCTGAGGTTTTAAATAAAAAGAAATGTCTAACGATAGAAATGGTCCGAGAATTAGAAAAAGTTCTTAAAATTTCAGCATCTGTGCTCGTAGGAAATTATCCATTGATGGATTAGAATTACTCCACTATGAAAACCTTCTCGCTCAAAAACTTCATTCTACTCTCGCTCACCTTCATCTTATTTACCATAGTAGGCACACTTACCCACGAGGGTGGTCATATGGCTGTAGCCAAATATTACAACTATGAGCCTACTTTGAGCTATGCTAGTGTTCGATCTAATCCGCCGTGGAGGGCAGACTGGGACAGTATGCAGGCCATATATAAAAGACATAAAGAAGAAGAAGACAACCATATAAGACATTCCGAATCCAGAAGACAAGATAGTTTAGCCTCTAAAATTAAAGAGAGATACAGCCAAGGTGAATACAAACAAGAATCCGCTTTAATCACCATAGGAGGTCCAGCCCAGACTTTGCTTACCAGCATATTAGGTGTATTCATTTTGCTATATCGCAGAAAATCTATTGTTCAACGTGGGATGAAAATAGGGGATTGGTTGGCCCTATTCTTAGCTCTTTTCTCACTCAGGTTTGTAGCCAACATGATACTATCAGTGCTATCTGAACTATGGAAACCGAATGGCACCTATTTTGGTGGAGATGAAGCTCGACTGGCTAGAAGTTTAGATGTACACCTGGGTACCTTTGCTGTTCCACTGTTCCTCATTGGCATAGTTATAGCTCTCTGGGTGATTTTTAAAGTACTTCCACTAAAACATCGATTTAACTTTATTCTTAGTGGATTAGTTGGTGGCTCGCTAGGTTTTATACTTTGGATGTATATACTCGGGCCTGAGCTCTTACCCTAAAATCCATTCAACCTTTCATTTGTTACACTTTCAAATGAAACTAACACTAAAACTAGCGGCCCTTTACAATATCCTTTGGGGTGGGTGGGTAGTCTTATTCCCTGATCATTTTTTTCATCTAGTAGGTATGGAGCCGCTTAATCACTCTATGGTATGGCAAGGTATGGGTATGGTGATAGGCGTATATGGACTAGGCTACTGGTGGGCAAGTTATAATCCGATGCGGCACTGGCCTATAGTAGCAGTAGGTTTCTTAGGTAAGATTTTTGGACCCATTGGGTTTTGATGAATTATGCTCAAGGTACTGTTCCTTTCGAATTTATATACACGCTAATCACCAATGACTTCATCTGGTGGATTCCATTTTTCATAATTCTTAAAAAAGTACACATAGACTACAAATGGCAACTCAATTAAATAAATATCTACACCCTATTCTTGGGGTATTTTTCATTTTTGCAGGAGCATATCATTTTATCAATCCTGCTATATACTTACCGCTCATACCCGAGTATCTTCCTGCCCCTTTACTTCTCAATCTTATCGTCGGATTAATAGAGTTTGGTCTAGGTGTATTGTTATTTGTTCCCGGCTTTCGAAAGATAGCCTGTTATGGTATTATTGCGGTTCTCATACTCCTTATACCATCACATATCTACTTTAT
Organism: Bacteroidia bacterium; assembly: GCA_041689715.1. Classification (GTDB taxonomy): domain Bacteria; phylum Bacteroidota; class Bacteroidia; order NS11-12g; family UBA9320; genus UBA9320. The sequence goes on along the minus strand of JBDNFQ010000344.1, from coordinate 7,942 downwards.
TCAGATGGGCAGCTGTGTGCCAAACGGATTATGCATCGCTCCATGGTTTGCCTGGGTTAGGCTACTCCTAGGGCAACCGCTATTTGTTCTTTGGGCTTGGCAGGTGAGTCATAAATCGGAGTAGTCCATTTTCTTATAGTGTATTAATTATTTAAGTAACATTTATCTAAACATCCACATATCCTCATAGTTTCATAGCTTTGTAAGAAGCCAAACTAAAACTGTGATGGATAAAAGAATAGACGCTACCAACCAAAATCCCGAAAGAGAGCGACTGCTCTACGCCCCCCTTGTGCAGATGAATATCAATAAATTCATCAGACAACTAAAAAGTGAGGATGCTTGGAAAACTGACAGCCACAATACGATCACTATCTACAAATCTGAAAGTACTACCATAGTACTTCGGGGTATGCACAAAAAAAGTCTTAGAAAATCTGGTAAAGTCAATAGTGATGCTACCATTCAGGTGCTCAAAGGAAAAATAAAAATACACGTAGAAGGATCGCCCATAAAACTCAAAAGAGGCCAGATGCTTGGTATATCTGCTAACACAGAGCACAGCGTAGAAGCAGTACGCGATAGCTTCTATCTACTTACCGTTATTGGGAAAGTTTAAGCTAATGAGTATGAGTTTAATTTAAGACTCAAAACTCATTTTAACGCCCTTCCATTCTCTTTATACTGCGTGCTATAATTCCAATCTTTTAAATACCTAAAAAACAGATCGATTAAAGCTGCTTTGAGATTATACTAGATATAAGCAAGTAGATACTTGCTCTATAGTGTTGATATGAAAGAGGCTAGGCTTCTGGAACTAATCGAACTTTATGGAATTTAAAGAATCACGAAAATTTAATAGCTACTTCAAATACGAATCATCTATTACACCACATTAGCAAGTAATATCCCATTACAGTATCCGCTTATCAAGCACTAATTAGTAATCACCCTTAAGAAAAAATTCCTATTCTCGACTTTGCAGCTATTTCTTACCTTCGCATATCAATTATGAGTACAAAAAAACCTTTAATACTAATAAGCAACGACGACGGAATAACAGCTCCGGGAATACTAGCTACCGTAGAAGTGATGAAAACCTTTGGCACGGTGGTAGTAGTAGCCCCAGATAGCCCGCAGAGTGGCATGGGACACGCCATTACTATCAATAAACCGCTTCGTCTGGTAAAAAATAATCAGTTTGGCCCAGAAGTAGAAAGCTATCAGTGTAGCGGCACACCTGCCGACTGTGTAAAACTAGCCGTAGACAAAGTATTAAAACGTAAACCTGACTTGCTTATCAGCGGAATAAATCACGGCAGCAATGCATCAATAAACGTGATATACAGCGGTACTATGAGTGCTGCCATGGAAGGAGCCATAGAAGGTATTACAGCTATTGGTTTTTCTCTGCTAGATTTTAGTTGGGATGCTGATTTTACTGCTGCTAAGATGTATATGCAAAAAATAGTAGCACAAGTACTAGAGCACGGACTTAGCGAAGGGACACTGCTAAGTGTGAACATACCCAATGTACCAGAAAAGGAGATAAAAGGAATAAAAATATGCCGACAAGCTAGAGCTAAGTGGGTAGAAGAATTTGACCACAGAAAAGACCCACACGGCAGAGACTACTTCTGGCTTACTGGCAAATTTGTGAATATGGATAAGGGAGAAGACACCGATGAATGGGCACTTTCAAATCACTACGTATCAGTGGTTCCTGTACAATTCGACCTTACTGCACATCATGCTATTCAAAACCTAAACACTTGGGATCTTTAAAAGCTATGAATAGCCGCTACAACAGTATTTTAATTGGACTTTTAATCGGCATTTTAGGACCCCTCACCATATTATTTGGAGTACAGGTTTTTGAGTTCCCACATATGTCTTTTTGGACATTTCTTAGAGTAGGTTTCATAACAGGGACAATGAGTCCTTGGTTGAAACTAGCCACGTTATTTAACCTAGCTCCTTTCTTCATTTTTGTAAATTCAAACAGACTTCAAACAGGAAGAGGGATAGTATTTGCAACGATACTTAGCGGGCTCATCATTGTATATTTCACCTTAATGTAAACCCATGAAGTATTACGTGATATCTGGAGAAACGTCGGGAGACAATCACGCTGCTCGTGTGATAAGCGAGTTAAAAATAAGAGATGCAAATGCCCAATTTAGAGGCATGGGAGGTGATCAGAGTGAGGCTGCTGGTCAACAATTGATCATTCACCAAAAAGAAATGGCAATAATGGGTTTCGTAGAAATAATAACAAGCCTACGAAAAATAGCTAGAAACCTAAGAAAAGTAAAATCTGACATAAAAAAGTGGCAGCCGGATGTGGTATTACTCGTCGACTATCCTGGCTTCAACTTTAAAATAGCCCAATATACACACAACCTAAAAATACCAGTACACTATTATATATCACCTAAAGTATGGGCTTGGAAAGAAGGCCGTATCAAACGCATAAAAAGCTACGTAGACGAACTCTATACCATCCTACCCTTTGAGACAGAGTATTTTGCGAAGCATAATATAGCAGTGAAATACGTCGGCAATCCAAGTAAGGAAACGGTAGATGAGTATCTCGCAGCTAACACCTTACAACTAGATAAAGGACTTGCACCCCAAGGTGGGATAGCTCTGCTCCCGGGCAGCAGAAAACAGGAAATAAACACCTCGCTGCCCATAATGCTAGAAGCTATGAGAAGTTTCCCTGACTACGAACTCATAGTAGCTCAAGCTCCAGGTTTTGACGATGCGTTCTATCACGCTTTTAACCCCAACTTAAAACTTATAAAAAATGATATGTACTCGCTATTGGCTCAGAGTGATGCAGCACTAGTGACTAGCGGCACTGCTACCTTAGAAACCGCCCTTATGCACGTACCTCAAGTAGTCTGCTATAGGATGAATGGGCTAAGCTACCGCATAGGTAAAATGATAATAAAACTAGATTATATTTCTTTGGTAAACCTTATACTTGACAAGCCGTGTGTAACAGAATTGATACAAGGCGATTTTAATGCAAAGACAGTAACTAAGGAGCTCAATGCTATACTGTATGAAGAGCAGACCAAGAAACGCATAAAAAAGCAATACGCAGAGCTACACAGCAAGATAGGAACTAGCCACCCATCTATAGAAGTAGCAAACTACATATGGAAAAGTATTTCATAAGATAAAACTTCATCTATTTTACAACCCTAATAAACTGTATCGCTTATTTAGGACAAAACAGAGCGGATTCTTACTTGATAAGCTTTGCAGTTAATATGCCTTTATCAGAAATCACTTTTAGGTAATATACTCCTGGTTTTAGGTCTTTAGTATGTATACTAAATGCTTTCGCATTCTCTAGATCTCCTGACGCTACTTGTTGGCCACTTGTGCTGTATAGCTTAAAACTAGATGCAGTAGCCTCTATGCTTACCCACACTTCATCTTGTATTGGATTAGGGTATACGCTAAGTCCTAGGTCCTGCTCTCTTACATTACCAATCACTTCTTGCGTCTTGATACGTTTATCCGTCCATACATTATACTCACCTGCGGTGAAACCAAGACTCATCTTAGTATCTGCAACCTCTATACTATCTCCGCTAAAGTACTCGTACCACATACCCGTATGCTGAAAATCTGCTACCATATCTATACCTACCACATCAAAATTGCCCAACACCACAAAGCTTTGATCAGCATTAGTCAAGTGTACTCGTTTTCCTTTGCCACCTACATCTAAGCCTACATCTGCCCCATCAAATGCGTCATACGTAGTTTTGAGCTTATTCATTTCAGCCATTACTTTATAGATATTCTTGCGGTTACTCGCTTCATTATACTCCCACTTGATAGGCTTGTTCCCTACTCTACCATTGAAATCTATAGAATAATCATATCCAAGTTCTTGAAACTGCCAGATCATTTTAGGACCAGGTATAGCACTAAAAACGGCCCATGTAAGCTCGCTTCTATCCAATGCTACGTCTATATCCTTGATAGAATACGCACCATTTTCATTGCCAAACTGCAAGCTCTTGTACATTATTCGTTCTTCATCATGGCTTTCTGCATAGGCTATATTTTTAGGATTATTCCAACCTTTATTTACGTGATATGCGTTGCTAAAGTTAGACGTGTAACCCATTGCTGCTTCTGTGGCTTCGTGGTTTACATTACCCCAAAACATACATCCGTAGTTGGCTAATTCTTTCTCTTCCGTATTCTCTGCAAAATGCTCTAGAATAACATAAGACTTTGGATTTACAGCTTTCATTTCGCTGTAGATACGCTTGATATTATTCACACGTGCTCCATCATATTGGCCCCAAGCTCCTACATCACCTAGTGTGTTTTTCTGAGTAAACCCTTTACTTAGGTCAAAACGAAAACCGTCTACTTTGTATTCTGTGAGCCACCACTCCATAGTTTGTTTCACATACTGTTTTAGTGCAGCACTCTCATGATTCAGATCATACCCTACATTGAAATCGTGCTTAGCATCTGGATTTACAAATGGGTTTTGTGTAGTAGGTTTGAATGTGGTAGCATCCCAGTATAATTGACAAAGAGGGTTTTGGCTAAATGCATGATTATACACCACATCTAGTATTACCGCTATTCCTCTGCTGTGGCACTCATCTATTAAAGCTTTGAAAGACTCTGGTGTGCCGTAGTACTTATCTAGAGCACTATGATACGAAGGGTTATATCCCCAACTCTCGTTTCCTTCAAATTCATTTACGGGCATTAACTCTAGTGCATTAATGCCTAAATTCTGCAAATAGTCCAACGAGTCTAAAATGGTCGCATAATTATGCTTGGCTACAAAATCTCGCACCAATAACTCATATACGATAAGTTTATTCTCTTCAGGTGCTTCAAAATCAGTGACTTGCCAATCATATGGAGTATTATCCATTTCTATCAAAGTAGCATATCCGCTAGTCTTGCCATCTGGATAGAAATGTGGATTAGGATATGTAGTAGCATCTATATATTTATCATTATTGGGGTCTAACACCAATGCACTATATGGGTCAGCTATCTTAATGTTACCGTCTACTAAATATTGAAATGCATATTTCTTACCAGCTTCTAGACCTGAGATAGTAATCCACCATGTAGCATTATCTGCGTCTCGCTTCATAAAATAGTTAGTATTTACCGTCCAATCATTGAAGTCACCTATAACATATACATACTCCTTGAAAGGAGCATAAAGAGCTAGCGTAATGCTAGTAGCCGACGTATAGTTCACACCTAGTTTCGATCCAGGGAGAAAAGCCTCTGTGAGAACAATAGGATTGACTACAAAATTTACAGTATCGGTAGCTACGCTAGAACCATCAGACACCGATAATGTAGACTGGTAGTTTCCCGCTGTTGTTGCTGTGTATGAATGTGTTAATGTAGTACCGCTACCAGATTTTACATTAGAACCATTTATCCCTATGACATGTCCGCCAGTAGCAGAAGATTCTGAAACTAGCTCGACTGTCTCACCTATAGCATATATGGCATTAGGTTCAGGTTTGGTAAAACTAGCGAATAGTCCAAAAGAGTATATCTCTATAAATATGTCTGATCCATCGGCATTTCTACCTGATTTATCGCCAGCCTCATTTCTAAATAGAATCGAAATTTTTTCAACTGTTTCGCCAGAAGCAACACCATAGTATGTATATATATCTTCAATAGTTAGAGTATACTTCCCATTTCCAATACTAGTCATAACTGGAGCATTAGCTGTGCCCCAAGTTCCTTTAGTATGTTTCCAATCACTAGAGGAAGTACTCAAGTTCGTAATAACTCCCGTATGGGCATACACAGTCCCAGTAAATCCAACAAGTCCTCCATTTCCTTCAGAGGCATCAAAAGTTATAGTAATAGCTTCGGATATGGTAGGAAATGCAGGTGAAGTACTTACCACCTGAGCTAATGAGGTAAAGCCTAACATTAAGCAGACAGTACCTAACGAGTATGATTTGATATTCATAGGATCAAAATTGCAGCAATTTATACTACCCATCAAGCAGTAGTGTAAAAATGACACTAAGTATTTTCAACAGTTTATGATCTATACAGAGAGTAATTTTGAATTAAACTGCTTATTTACAGTTATTACAGATTTTACCTTACCGTTATACTGCAACTAAATAAAAACCATAAACCTTGGTTTATATTGCCTAAAAGATATATTTGTGAGTGAAATACTTAGCGTAAAAATGACACTAAGCTAATTTTAAGCTAACAAATGAAAAAAACAAAAATAAGTATTCAACGTGGAGGTGTACTTCTCTTCGCTCTGTTTTTAGCAGCATTTTCTTATGCTCAATCCAAAATCGATGGGACTATCCAAGATGCGAATACTAAAGAACCTCTAGTAGGTGCTTATGTAACTCCTGTAGGTTCCAATGGAGGTACTATATCAGACACAGAAGGCAAGTTTACTATGTTTATAGCAGCAGGAGTATCCAGTATCAAAGTTTCTTTTGTAGGTTACACAGACCAGATTATAGGACTAGGCAACCAAACTGTATTTGATATAAAGCTTATTTCTGAGGATAACCTAGATGAGGTTTTAATAATAGCATACGGAACACAAAAGAAGAGTGACAAAACTGGAGCTGTAATACAAGTAACTGCTGATGAACTAAATAAAGGTAGAATAACCGACCCAATACAAGGTATGCAAGGAAAAGCTGCAGGGGTGAACGTCTCTAAACAAGGTGGTGATCCAAATGCAGGATTCAGTGTAAACATACGCGGTAGTGCCAGTATTACTGGTGGTACGGGTCCTTTATATGTAGTAGATGGAGTAATAGGTATAGACCCTACTACCATCAATCCAGATGACATTGCATCGTTTAACATATTAAAAGATGCTGCTTCTACATCGCTTTATGGCACCCAAGGGAGTAATGGTGTTATAATAATAACAACCAAAGGAGGGATTATAGGCAACGGGGCAGCTTCTGACAAGATACGAATAGAATATGACAATTTCGTAGCTTTTGATAGAGTAGCTAATAGACTTGATTTTTTAAGCGGTAATGAACTAAGAGATTATGCTGCAAAAACCAACAATGCTAACTTCCAAGATAATGGGGCAAATACAGATTGGCTAGATGAAATATATAGAACAGGAATTTCTCAGCAACACACAGTAGCAGTAAGTAAAAGCGACAATAACACAAGCTATAGATTATCACTGTCTCATAACTCACTAACGGGTGTTCTAAAAGGTACAGACAAAACTAGAAACATAGCTAGATTTAACGTTGCTCAAAAAGCCCTTGATGATAAGCTTACCATCACTGCTAGATTTAGTGCTACACTAGAAGAAAATAACTACGTGAAATACAATAATGGTAGTGATCCTAAAAATGCAATCTATCAGGCTATGAGGAGGTCTCCTACTGACCCAGTGTATAATGCTTCTGGAGACTTCTTCGAAACGGATAGGAATTTTCAATACAATAATCCTGTGGCGATGATAGACCAGTTTACGAATACCAGAGACGCAAAACGCTATATGGCTAACTTTGACGTAAACTACGATTTTACAGACCATCTAAGTGCAAAAGTCACCACTGCTTTAGGAAGAGATGACCAACAGTCTTGGTATGCAGAACCCGCTTCTGCATTTAGTAATACTACCAATGGATTAGCTAATAGAGAGTATAAAAACAAGAGATATAACTATGTATCTGAGATTTTAAGCTATACCAATACTTTTAAAGATAGACATAGCATAAACTTACTGGGTGGCCATAGCTGGCAAAATATGTACGAAGAAGGTTTTAAAGCTGAGGCAAGAAACATTGATCCTTTCTACGAAGATGTAGCTGCAGATAATCTAAAGGCATACAGTGAGTTAGAGTGGGGATACTCTACTTCTTTCAGAAATACTCCAGAGGGACTTGCTTCTTTT
>JBDNFQ010000343.1:0-1554 GCA_041689715.1 Bacteroidia bacterium | reverse complement strand
TTGAACCCTACCTAAACGTAGATCCAGGTACTATGAATCCGTATGAACATGGTGAGTGCTACGTGACAGACGATGGTGCGGAAACGGATTTGGACCTTGGTCACTATGAGCGTTTCCTTAACGTACCTACTTCTCAGGCTAATAATGTAACCACAGGCCGAGTATATAGTACCGTAATAAACAATGAACGAGAAGGAAGATACCTAGGTAAAACCGTACAAATCATCCCTCACGTTACGGACGAAATACAGCGTAGAATGAAGATCTTAGGTGATAGTGGTAACTATGATATTGTAATTACGGAACTTGGAGGCACAGTTGGCGATATAGAATCTTTACCCTACGTAGAGTCTGTAAGGCAGCTAAAGAGAAAACTAGGAAGTGATGATTGTGCCGTTATACACCTTACGTTAGTTCCTTATCTTAAAGCGGCAGGTGAGCTCAAAACTAAGCCTACACAGCACTCAGTACAAAAACTTTTAGAAGCAGGTGTGCAGCCAGACATTTTGGTTTGTAGAACCGAGCATAAGCTGAGTAAAGAGGTAAGAAATAAAATTGCTCTTTTCTGTAACGTAAATCTAAACGCGGTAATCGAAAGTATAGATGTAGAAACCATATACGATGTACCCTTGATGATGGAAAAAGAAAAGCTCGACAAGGTTGTATTAGCTAAACTTCGACTTCCTACCAGTACAGAGGCAGACCTAGATAGCTGGAAAGATTTTCTTTTCAAACTGAAGCATCCAAAAACCGAAGTAAATATTGGCTTAGTAGGTAAGTACGTAGAGTTGCCAGATGCGTATAAGTCTATTATAGAAGCATTTATACATGCAGGAGCTGTAAATGAGTGTAAAGTCAATCTTAGCCTGCTTCCCTCAGAAAACATAAACGAAGATAACGTAGCAGATAGACTTAGAGATCTAGATGGGGTACTCGTAGCTCCGGGTTTTGGTGATAGAGGTATAGAAGGGAAAATAAATACTATCCAATATCTCAGAGAAAATAACATACCATTCTTTGGCATTTGTCTAGGAATGCAGTGTGCTGTAATAGAGTATGCTCGAAATGTTCTTGGTCTCAAAAATGCACATAGTAGCGAAATGACCAAGACAAAAGATGCTGTAATAGACCTTATGGATAGTCAAAAGGGAATCTCCAAAAAAGGAGGGACTATGCGACTAGGTGCATATAAGTGTAAACTAGAAAAAGGCTCTAGGTCTTATGCAGCCTATGGCAAATCTTCAATCTCAGAAAGGCACCGTCACCGTTACGAATTCAATAATAAGTATCTGAAAGATTTTGAAAAAGCGGGCATGAAAGCCGTAGGAATCAATCCTGAAAATGGACTAGTAGAAGTCGTAGAGTTACCTACACATCCTTGGTTTGTTGGTGTGCAGTACCATCCAGAACTAAAAAGTACGGTAGATGCCCCTCACCCACTCTTTGTGCGATTTGTAAAGGCAGCTCTAGACCATAAGAGCACCTAAATTATTTCAGTTCATCTCTGTAATACTTTAAGTTGTATGCGTACATACATTTAATTTGTTATATTGT
>JBDNFQ010000342.1:0-1162 GCA_041689715.1 Bacteroidia bacterium | reverse complement strand
TCTTACCTGTGATAGCTGGGATGATACTTACTAAGTCGCTAATACGCACGAGTGACTTCTTATCTCCATTCATAGTCACACGACGTTCTACCCCGCTATATACATTCTCTAGTGCAGATATGGCTAGTCTGGCAGATACGCCAGACTTAGCGTCTACAAACTCACTTGTACGAGCTTCTATCACTAGACGCTCTATGAGCGTCGGGATGAGGTCGTGCATTATTACTACTTTCTCCTTATCTGCGTCTCGTTTAGCTTCTTGTGCTGTGATTGACTTACTCATGGCTAATGTCTTAGGGTAGTGAGTCAAAATCTGACTTCCTATTCTATCCTTGAGTGGAGTTACTATACTTCCTCTATTGGTATAGTCCTCTGGATTAGCAGTAAATACAAATTGCATATCAAGGGCAAGTCTCATCTTAAATCCACGTATCTGGATATCACCTTCTTGTAGAATATTGAATAAAGCTACCTGTATTCTTGGTTGTAAATCGGGTAATTCGTTGATTACAAATATGCATCTATTGGCTCTTGGGATAATGCCGTAATGGATTACTCGCTCATCGTTATAACTTAGTTTCTCGTTAATGGCCTTTATAGGATCTACGTCACCTATCAGATCTGCTACAGATACATCTGGGGTAGCTAGCTTCTCTACATATCGTTCGTCTCTGTGCAGCCAAGCTATGGGAGTCTTGTCTCCATTATCTAGCACCTGTTGTTTACCGAAGTAGGATAGAGGAGCTATAGGATCATCATTTACTTCACTACCAGCTATGTACGGGATGTACTCGTCTAAAAGACCTGTAAGCTGACGAGCCATTTTAGTTTTGGCTTGTCCACGAAGTCCGAGCAAATTTATACTGTGTCCAGAGAGTATGGCTCTTTCAAAATCAGGAACTACGGTATTCTCATATCCCAAGATTCCTGTGAATATAGATTCCTTAGCTGCTAATCGTCTACGAAGGTTGCTCTTGAGTTCTTCGCGTATAGTAGTCGGCTGATAGCCGCTGGCTTTTAGTTCGCCTAGTGTTGTTGGTTTTGTCATTTATTGTAGTGTTCTGTGTATTTGGATCTTTTTGCTAACTCTCGGTACAACCCAGCTGAAGCTGTGCCACTCGAGCTGACAAAAGGTTCTGCCCCCTTTGTTATTTTTATTTTG
>JBDNFQ010000341.1:0-1005 GCA_041689715.1 Bacteroidia bacterium | reverse complement strand
TGCTAAATATCCTCACGAGTTTTCTGGTGGCCAAAGACAAAGAATTTGCATAGCCAAGACTCTTGCCAAAAATCCCAAAATTATAGTATTAGACGAGGCAGTAAGTGCTCTAGATGTGAGCGTACAAGCCAAAGTCTTAAATTTGCTAAATGACCTGAAGAGAGAAAAGGGTTTAACTTATCTACTTATATCTCACGACATGAATGTGGTGAGTTATTTCTGCAATAAAATAATAGTACTGAAGCAGGGAAGAATAATAGAATCTGGTAATACTGACATATTAATAAGTAATCCCAAATCGGATTATACAAAAACACTGCTGGAACACAGCATAAATTAGAAAATACAATTTTGAAAAAGAAAAATAAACGGACAAGAAAATCAAATAGCAATGAAGAGATACTACAAGTACTCGCGGCTAGTCCCAATAGACCATTAAACTATAAGCAAGTAGGTGCACAAGTACCTGAAATCTCATACAAAGAAGTAAATAGTGTACTAGAACTACTCGTAAGAGACGGCAAGATAAAACAGCCTGAAGTAGGCAAATATATGTTTGAGCGAATGACGGCCGACGAAATAATAGGTAAGCTAGATTTCAACTCCAGAGGAGATGCTTATCTAGTAGTAGAAAACCTAGATGATGACATTAAAGTAAAATCTGGTGACACGCTGGATGCTTTTGATGGTGACGAAGTAGCCGTAAAACTCAAATACCTAGAAGGAAAAACTAAGCCAAAAGCGTATGTGACTAGAGTAGTAACTAGAGCAAGAGAAACTTATGTAGGCACTGTATCTTCAGGAGGAAATTCATTTTTCATAGTACCTGACGGCACTAAGATGCATACTGACTTCTATGTACCTAAAGAGCGAATAAATGGAGCGACAGATGGCGACAAAGTCATCTTTAAATTACGAGACTGGCCGGCAAAAGCTAAAAATCCGTATGCTGCCGTGGTAGAAGTATTAGGCAGGTCAGGTGAGAATACTGCAGAAATGCACGCC
>JBDNFQ010000340.1:0-3918 GCA_041689715.1 Bacteroidia bacterium | reverse complement strand
AGCTCAGCACCCTCCTTTTTTTCTCCATCCAAAGCAAGAGGAATGAAACCTGCATTCATAGCCTGAGCCACAGCTGCATCGGTGTATACATTCTTCTTCATTTTTTTACAATATCCGCACCATACAGTACTCACATCTACAAAGATGGGTTTGCCTGCTTCTGTAGCACTTTGTTTAGCTTCTGCTAGTGTAGCGGTGCTAGCCCAGCTAATGCTGTTAGCTGCTGTAGCATCAGTAGTTTTGGTGGTAGACTTACAACTTGCAAAGCCGACTCCTAGCATTAAAATTAAAATTATTTTTTTCATCTTAGTTATTTCTATAGATGATAGTACGCAGCATGTTGCTTACCCTTACAAGCAGACTATTGAATAGCGTCTAAAATCTTCTTACGTTGCTCAGCACTCAGAGATAATTCTTGTTTTTCTTTTTGCTCTAGTATTTTGGCAACAGCTTCGTCTATAAGTTCACTATTGGCTTTGTAAGACTGGCATGCAACACACATTTTGGTATGCATCTTAAGCTTCATTTTTTCAAATATAGAAAGAGCATTGAATGACGCTTTAGCACCCAGCATAGCAGCTTGCTTGCAAGAGATACGTGCTATTTTCATTAGAGGATTCATGTTACTTGTTTTCCCAGTTGGTTTGTAAACATTCTTTTAATTGCAACTTGGCTCTATGTGCCATCTGCCATAGGTTAGACGATGTGATCCCAAGTTCCTTACAAATCTGTGACCCCTTCTTATGATGGAAGTATTTTCCTAATACCACACCTTTCCAATTTGGCGGTAGGTTTTCTATGCAATCACCCATTACAGCCAGAAAATCTGGATTATCTAAAAGGTGCTCTTCCGTGTTAGCCCAAAGTGGCTCTTGTGCCTTGTTCCAAAGTCCATTGCTATCAAAATTATCGTCATCTAGCTTATTCCCTTGTAAGGTGGTTTGGTTTACAGATTTCTTTGTATTACTGCTGCGGTAGTAATCTATTATTTTATTGTTTAAGATAGTGAATAACCACGTTTTGGGGTTGCTCCCTGGCTTGTACTTATCAAAAGACTTGTATGCAGAGAGCATACTATCTTGTACTAGATCCTCTGCTGTTTCTCTACTGCTGGTTTTGTAGTACGCCCATGAGTACATATCGTCACCAAAATCATCTAACCAAGAACTAATGGCTGAGTGAGAATCTGAAGTATGAGCCGTGGTCATTATGATGCAAGTATACTATTATTTCGTTTAACAGATTGGGGTTACTTTGACTTCTTTTTCTCTTGAGCACTGTCGTACGATAATAGCAAGCTTGGCAAAAGAATAAGATTAGAAAGTAAAGCAATAAGCAGCGTAAGAGCCGTGAATAGGCCTAAAGCTATGGTGCCACCAAAATCGGAAAAGACAAATATGATAAAGCCAAAAAATAGAATAACAGCGGTATATATCATACTTGTACTTATTTCTTTTTGTACTTTTCTTACAGCATCTGCAATAGTTGCAGATGTTTTGAGCTCCATTTTATACTTGGTCAAAAAGTGGATAGAGAAATCTACCGCTATTCCAAATGCAACACTAAATACTAGTACTGTACTAGGTTTAAAATTGACACCAAAGTATCCCATAATACCTGCCGTCACTATGAGCGGAATAAGGTTTGGGACAATAGATATAGCGATCATACGCATAGACTTAAATATGCTAGCCATAAGTAGCGATATGATGATAAAAGCGATGAGTAAACTCATGAGCAGATTGCTTATGAGATAGTCGTTTCCCTTTAAGAAAATAATACTAGTACCTGTGATAGAAACATCTGTTTGTTTAGCACTGTCTAGTTTTTCGTAACTCACCACTTCATACGAGTAGTAGGACGTATCAAAAGTTTGAGTAGCAGAATCTATTAAAGCTATTTCTACTATAGAATCTGTATATATGTCTTCGGTTATTTTATTGTAGTTAAAGATAGTATCTGCTATCTCTTGCACTTGTGCTTTCAGTTTCTTAATCTCTACACTGCCCACATCTGCCATCTGTACGCTCACTCTCGCCCTACTGTTGTCTCGGCTTACGAGGCTGTTTATCATGTTATTAGTGCTATCTCTGGGTACTGCACTCATGATATTTTGTAGGTCGAGTACACTTGGTACAGCGTATCTTCTGGGCTCACCATCATAGTAAGCTTGGTTTAGAAAACGCATAGTTTGGGATATAGACACGGGCTTAGAAAACTCATCGTAGGTCTGTAGTCTTCTTTCTAGTAAGTCAATATTCAGTAAAGTCCGGAAATCTGTAATTCCTTCTGGCTTTTTAGTATCTACTACTATTTCAAATGGCATTACGCCTTTCACATTCTTTTCGAAAAACTTCAGGTCGACATACATTCTGTCCGACTTTGAAATATCATCTACCATATACCCCACATTTTTAAGCAAGAACATACCTACAATAGAAGCTACCACGATTACTGTGGTGGCTATATAGACCATTTTTCTGTTGTAGATGGCTATATCTGAGATACGACTTATTAGATTATTTAGGAATTTATAATCTAGGTGTTTTATGTGCCTAGTCTTAGGATTAGGTAAGTAGCTAAATAAAACGGGGATAAGAATAATAGAGATAAGGAAAACGGCCATTAGTGCTAGGAATGTTGTAAGACCAAATTCTTGTAATACAGAACTACCAGTTAGTGTGAATACTCCAAATCCTACTGCTGTAGTCAGGTTAGTAAATAATACTGCTCTTCCTACTTTAGATATTACTCGCTGTAAGGCTAGTATTTTATTGCCGTGTGCTTTAAATTCTTCGTGGTACTTATTGAGCAGATAGATACAATTAGCTATACCTATGACCACTATGAGCGGAGGCAAAAGGCCTATGAACATGGTGATTTTATAACCTAGCAGTACCAAAATACCCATACACCATATTACTCCTACTATAACTGTGAGTAGGGAGAATGCCAGAGTAGGGAAACTCCTAAAAAAGAATAATAAAATAAGAGATGTAAGCAGTATAGATATAAGCGTGAACCTTACCAGTTCTTGCTTTATTATTTGCGACATTTTGGTGCGTATAAAGGGTAGGCCAGAGAAATGTACATCCACATCGTGCTTAGCACATACGGTTTCTATTTTCTCCTGTAGTCCATTTACGAAAGCCACTCGCTCTTTGGTATCTAGTATAGATTTCTCTAATGTAATAGCCATTAGAGAGAAGTCTGAAGTGTCACTATACAACAGTCCTTCGTAAAATCGTAGATTTTTTAAACCTAGGGATAGACTATCTAGTTCTGCTTGATTAGTCGGTTTCTTACCTATGTATTCTAGAGCTTTGAATACGTTGTTTTCAAATGAATCTTCCTCGTAGTACTGAATCTCGGTCTCTTTTATCAGCTCTTTTAGGTTAGAGATAGATAAGACTTGCTTTACATTTTCTGTTTCGTTAAGATCAGCAGTAAGATCGTGCCAGTCGTTGAAAAAGTCTAATTGACGAATTTTTTCAGTGTTGATTCCTACAACCATAACACTACCATCATCTCCAAAGGTTTGCTTAAACTCTTGGTAGGCTATGTTGTCCTTGTCGTCGTCTGGAATAAACTTAGGGTTATCGTACGCTAATTCTACTTGGGTGGTCTTATATAGCATAAGAGCAGTAGTAATCACCAAGAATATGATAAGAGCTAGCCTATTCCGAAGTATTGTAATTGCTATTTTTTCCCACATAAAAAAGGCTGCAAAAGTAGTTAAATGACAGGCAAAAGCAACTTTAGAAACCCAGACTTAAATTGCCTTGTTTTAGGGCTTATCTAATTATTATTTTTTGGGATGAAATAGGGACTTCATTTGAATATAATTCAATGAGATACATTCCGCTATATAGATCCGTTTTGATGAGCCCATTTGCAGGAAAATTAGACTTGAATATT
>JBDNFQ010000339.1:0-4432 GCA_041689715.1 Bacteroidia bacterium | reverse complement strand
GTAAGCTTGGAGAAAGCTTCACCAAAAAGCAACTGCCACTCAACTATCCACTCATAGGAGCTGCAGGTTACGTAGGTCTGATGGTGTGGCACGGAGGTATATCAGGCAGTGCCCTTACCAAAGTAGCAGAAGTAGGCCATCTACAGGCTATCAGTAAAAACGCCTCTCTACCAGAAGCTATATACTATGGTGACACGGTTTTTAGCAGTATGAATGTAATTGTATTTATATTGCTGCTCGTTCTTATTCCACTTACTTTCTATTACTTGGGTACAAGAGTAAAATCTCAAATTCCTGAAATCAAAACAGCCTTTATCCATACCAAAGAAAATAAGCACTTAGAAGGAGCTGAGAAAATAGATCAAAGCAGCTTATTTAGTAAAATCATAGGACTGCTTCTTGTAGGCTTAGCAGGGTATTTAGCCCTTAGTTTTAATGGCCCATTTCTAGGATTCATCACGCCAAATTATATCAATTTCAGCTTATTGGCTCTATGTCTCTTACTTCATTCCAATTTCACCTCTTTTCTAAGTGCAGTAGAAAATGCTATCACCGGAAGCTCGGGTATTCTCATACAGTTTCCGCTCTACTTCGGTATACTTGCTCTAATGCAGAGTGGTGGACTTATAGAGCTAGTTTCCAATTGGTTCATAGCAGTATCTAACACCACTACTCTCCCACTCTTTACTTTCTTTAGTGCTGGACTAGTCAACATCTTTGTACCTAGTGGTGGCGGACAGTGGGCTATACAAGGCCCTATCATACTAGAAGCTGCTACCAAACTAGGTGTACCACTACCAAAAATGATACTTGCTCTAGCCTATGGAGACCAACTTACCAATATGTTACAGCCATTCTGGGCACTGCCACTTCTAAGTATTACAGGACTCAAGGCAAAGGATATATTGCCCTATACGTTGGTACTGTTTCTATTGGGATTTGTAATTTTTGCTGGGGTGTTGATGGTGTTTTGATTCCCGATACAACGATGCAAAAGCATCGCCACTCGAAGAGACACACAATTCACCCGAGAGTACTTACGATATAACGATGCAAAAGCATCTCCGCTCGAGGGGATAAACTCATCACAAGACAATACTACTTATCATTTAACTGTTGTCCGTCTGAATAATTCTGAGAACGACAGCAAGTAGTTCATCAGAATTGTATCGAAGACCCTACCTTTGCTTTATGGCTTCACCAACTGCTAAAACTACCCTAGGACTAGAAATGGCGACAGACCCACGATGGGTAAACATTGCCGAGACTAGTATAGAATATATACTAACGGACCACGCATGGTGCGAGCAGAAAGCTGCTACTCACGGTATCAGTATGATTAGTAAGTTTAGTGACTTTACAGATGTAGTAGACATAGTAGCCCCTATAGTAGCCGAAGAGTGGGGACATTTTCGAAAGGTGCTAAAAGAACTTAAAAAAAGAGGATACGAACTTGGAGCACAGCGTAAAGATGAATACGTGAATAAACTTAACTCTTTTATACGTGGCGGAGATCATATTAATAAGCAGTTAGTAGAATATTTACTTGCCTTTGCTATGATAGAGGCACGTAGCTGTGAGCGGTTTAGATTGCTCAGCATCCACATCAAAGAGCCTGAATTACAAAAATTTTATCATGAGTTTATGGTGAGTGAAGCAGGTCATTATAAAGCATTTATAACCTTGGCAAAGAAATACGCTGATGAAAAGTATATATTAGACCGCTGGGCAGAATATGTAACCTTTGAAGCTGAAATGGTAAAAACCTTAGAATTAAGAGGAGACCGGATGCATTGAATCAAATTTTAATAACAAAATAACTGAGTAATAGAATAAGTCCAGTAACCCATGTTTGTATTTAGAACCATATTATCGTTCCTGCGAGACAAAGAGTATAGAGAATTACTCATGACTACTTTCTTGGTGATTTTAGGAGGAAGCACTGTGTATCACTACTTAGAAGACTGGTCTTGGGTAGATTCTGTGTACTTCTCTGTGGTTACTCTTACAACTGTAGGGTTTGGAGATTTCGCACCTAAAACAGATGGTGGAAAAATATTTACCATCTTCTACATCATCATAGGTATAGGTATCATCCTTAGTTTCATCAACACACTATATGAACACTACCGTGATATGATAAAATAGTTATGGTACCCCCCTAATACTACTTCTTACACTCGCAGCTAATGCTAGCAAAACCGAAATACTAGACCAATTAGCAGACAACAACATAGGAGGTCTTATATCTAAAATGCAAAGAACCTAAGGCTATCTTAGATTTACAAGCTGACCAAAAAGCATATTCATATATAAGGGTCTATGCTCAAAGTAAGTCTTTTGAAAGAGCCGCAGTTAATAGTAGTCCAAAGTACTCACGTGACATCTTCTATATGTATACAATAGCAACTCTGACTCCACGTGCACCGTTTTATCTTGGGAGGCTAAAAGGCTCGACACGCAGCTAGATAGTGTAGTACTGGTCAACACTTTTCAGATAAATCCTGAGTAAGCTCTAAAAAGCACCCACAAAAAAGTCCCGCCGTTAAGCGAGACTTTCAGAATCATTAAATGCAATAGGTTACTTTTTCTTGAGCAAATGAAACGTACCACTTTCGGATCTATTGCCGTGATTAGATACTATGAATAAAGTATAGAGATAGACTCCTTCTTGCTGCACTACACCGTCTATCTTTCCATCCCAGTAGGGATCCAAACCACTCGTTTCATATATCTTTTGACCCCATCTAGTGTAAATACTCATTTGACAATTTTCAATGTATCTCAAATACGGTTTAAATGTTTGATTCACTCCGTTGATCACAAAGGCATTTGGTACGTATACCACTGGCAGACATTGGTCTACTATTTGGATAGTATCATTTAAGAAACAACCATCAGAGCTATATGCTACCAACGGATACACTCCTCCATCATAAAAGATCCTTGGATTGCTCGCTATCTCGTCATCAGCCCAGCTATACTCATAATTGCTACTTAGCAGAATCACCACTTCTTCCTCTTCTACCTGACAAAATACATACTCAGCTTGAGATGCTTTTTGTGGTAGTGGACTTTCCCGTACATCAAAACTGCCATCTACTGAGCAAAAACCGTTATCTACTTTAAAACTATACACGCCTGGCTCGTCTATGTACTTACTAAATCTAGTATCTCCATCAGACCAACTTATTTCTGTAAGACTACTAAGAGAAGAATCTAGCACAACTACCTGCACCGAATCTCCAGCACAATAAAAAGTATCCAAAAGTAAAGTAGGTCGTGGCCTCGGTATCACCGTGATATATAGACTATCGCTGCCGCTATCGGCTTCTAGGTAATACCATTTACTTTCTGTGGCTTGTATCTGTAAAAAAGTATCTGTAGATAGCAACACATTCCTCTCTACATCAGCATACCACTCACAACGTTGTCCATAGAAGCTGCTATACAGTTCTAGCTCTTCACCTGCACATACGGTATCTGGCCCCACTAGAGTGGGTATCTCTACTAGAGATACATCATCTATAAAATAGTAGGCAAATTTTCCATTGTAGTCTATATCCGCTCTCGATATCTGATCATATTTTTTACTATAATCAAAACTACCTATGGTTAACCAAGTCTCATCTCCATTACTTTTAACTACTCTATTCAAACTTGTCCAATAAGTATAGTCTATCTCTTTGGACGCCTCCAATGGATAGTAGTCTTTAATTTCATTTTTATATAATGTGGGATTTATTGCGGTATCAATATTACTATAACTAGTATCTCTATTTGATGAAATAATAAAACCAAACTCGATACCTTTATACTTGGATATGTCTAATAAATTAAAAAAACTATTAAATCGATACTTGTGATATTTCTCTAAAGGTCGTGTTAACTTCACTTGGATATATTCCGCGAAGTTAAGAGTCCCGGAATCTGAAAGTCGATTCACGACACCTACAAATGCTCGCCCATCCTGAGCATTTTGTATACTTGAATCAGTATACGAAAATTCTATTTTTTGAACAGGTACAGACGTTTGACCAGTAGAAAGTTCGCTGAAATAGTCTGGACTACCTGATGTGGGTCTAGACCAATCATGAACATACTCACTAAAATTCCAAACCATGGTAACAGGTATCTTTTTAAAATTCTCAAAACTGCCATTAGGCACTAGATTTTGAGCATAGCAGAGGCCAATAATTTGAAGAATCAATAATACAGTGGTTATCTCTCTTTTCATGATCTATAAAGAGTAGGAGGAACAGTAATATTCCTCCCACTACATTAAAATTTGATTAAGGTGGGTTCTAAAAATTTATTTTTTCAATTTTCTCAAAAAAAACAGAACCCTTTTTTATCTTTTTGAGAAAAATTACATTTCAAATATAGCAAAAACTAGTTGATTTTAATAATAAGTATTCAAATTCTATCTATC
>JBDNFQ010000338.1:0-9753 GCA_041689715.1 Bacteroidia bacterium | reverse complement strand
TGTTTAGCCTTTTGTTCTGGAAATGCACATTTTTCTATTAAATTTTAAAACTCAATAGAAAATAAATACATTCGCACGGTTGAGAAAAGTATTTTCTATAGCTCTAGTTTTGCTGCTTACCTTCATCGGTATAAGCAACACGCTGCATGCGTTAGAAAATCAAAAGAACCACTGCCATGATTCAGGTGAACACATCTGCTTGGAGGATGATCATCACCACTGTGCACTGTGCGATACTGTTTTACTTCCTGCCATAGCCACAGAATACGTATCTACGGATAATGTAAATCAATATATTGGGGATATCACTCCATTTATAGCTTGTGCTCCACTCCCACTTTTAGTCAAAAGTCCGTACGGTAGAGCCCCGCCACTAGTATAGCAGACATCCCCTCGTTATACTAATTTTCATTTTTTTAATTCAAATTACCGTACTTAAATTATGCGAAAAATCTTCGCTTTGTTAGTGCTATGCAGCACTTGCACACTTGCTTATTCGCAAGTAACCCTATCTGGTATAGTACTCGATAGTGCTACACAGGCACCTTTACCTCTATCACTTATACAGGTAGGGAATCATACTGAAATAAGTGATGAGCAAGGTAATTTCACCTTAAGAGATTTGCCTTTAGGGTCACATATTTTTGCTATTACTCATGTAGGTTGCGACATAAAGATTATCAACTTAAAAGTGCTACAAGACACATTTTTAACGGTGTATCTACCCCATCATATCCATGCTTTTGAGGAAGTAATAGCCTATGGACATAATGACAATAGAGAACCAGATGCTCGACTTATACAGACTGTGAGTAGCAAAAAACTAGAGCAACTGGCAGCTGTGAGTCTGAGCGATGCTCTACAAAACACCAATGGAGTCAGCTTCTTAAAAACAGGAACGACCATAGCTAAACCCATAATAAATGGAATGCACAGTAATCGGATATCTGTAATAAACGATGATAATAAACAAGAAGGGCAGCAGTGGGGAAGCGAGCATGCACCTGAGATAGATCCGTTAAGTGCAGGCAGTATAGAAATCATAAAAGGAGCATCTACCTTACGTTATGGTGGTGATGCTATGGGCGGTGTCATTCGTATACTCCCTGCAGTATTTGCAGATAGCAGCTATACCTTAGTCTCACTCATTGCCAAAGGCGAAACGAATCCTAACGGTGGTCAGTTAGGTGTGAAACTAGAAAACTACAGTGCCCCGAAAGCTTGGGGCAATGGGCTAGTACTTAATGTCAAGCGAAACGGAGATGCGAATGCACCCAATTATGTGCTTAGTAATACGGGGTTCGGCCAGCTAAGCGGTTCGTATTACTCTCACTACACCCAAGGTAAAAGCAAGCTGTCGCTCACAGCATCGGGATTTGTGCAACGACTCGGGATTTTAGCAGCTTCTCACATTGGAAATTTGACTGATTTGAATAGTGCTTTGGCAAGCGATACTCCTCTTATCAATAAACCTTTCACCTACCAAATACAACCACCCTCACAGCTGATACAGCACTATTCTGGCAAGGCAAAATGGAGTATAAAAGCAAAAAACTGGGCGAGGTAATAACGAGCTATACTTTTCAAAACAATCACCGCCAGGAATTTGATAATCACAATGGCGGTACAGACGCAGCCCTTGATCTAAATCTGAATACACATCAGCTCAACCTACTAATAGACAAACACATAGACCTTTGGAGATTACAATACGGTGCTATGGGTGAGCAACAACAAAACACATTCAAAGGACGATACTTCATACCCAACTACTTACGATACAAAGCAGGAGCTTTTGCTATAGTCACTTTAGAAAAGGAGAAATACCTGCTAGAAGGTGGAGTGCGTTATGACCTACAAAACACCAACACGTATCGCTATGTTAAAGATGAACTACTCAATGAGAAATTTACCTTTGGCGGCCTATCTGCGAATTTAAGTGGATGGAGGAGCATAAATGAAGATTTCAAAATTCACGTTTCAGCAGCTACACGATTTAGAAGCCCAGATATAAATGAGCTTTTTAGCAATGGTCTGCATCACGGTACGGCAGCTTTAGAGTTTGGTGATCTTAGTCTGAAGCAAGAACGGTCCTATTCACTCAGTGCAGCACTCAACTATAATCACAATAGACTGCGTATACAAGTAGAACCCTACTTTCACTATTTCCAAGACTACATCTACCTCAAACCAAGTGGTGAAACCCAGTTGAGCATTCGAGGTGCATTCCCCGTATTTGAATACGTACAAACAGATGCTACCTATACAGGTACTGATATAGACATTAGCTACCGTGTAGCTGCTAACTGGACTACTGAAATAAATGCAGCACTATTGTATGTAAAAGATATCGGCAATGATAAATTCATTTTTGGTATCCCAGCACAGCAATTTAGAGGACGTTTAAAATACACTTTTGCAAAGTCACTAGGACTTCAAAACGGCTACTGGTGGCTAGGAGGAAACTATACCGCTCAACAAAAAAGAGTAGAGGCTGAAGAAGATTTCGCTCTAACTCCAGACGCCTATTTCTTACTAGATACTGAGCTAGGTGCACAATACAAAGAGACACCATTGCACTTCAGCTTTGGTATCAAAAATATTCTTAATACGGCATATAGAGACTATATGAACCGCTACAGATACTATGCTGATGATCTCGGCATATCTATTTATACCACCTTAAATTACACATTTTAACAATTTAACAATTTAACAATTTAAAATTTTAACAATTTAACAATTTAACAATTTAAAATTAAACAGTATGACACATTTAAAAACAAACATTTCAATTTTAGCTTTTCTTCTAGTTTCAACAATTGCATTCACTGGATGTAATGATGACAATGACGTCAAAGATCCACCAAAACCGAATGAAGAGGAATTAATTACCACTGTAGAGCTCACCTTTACCAACACCGAAAATAGCAGTGAAGTAAGTACATTTAGATTTGCAGATACTGACGGAGAAGGCGGCAATGCTCCTTCCGAAACAGACACTATCAAACTAGCTGCTAATGCTACTTATACGCTAGCTGTTAGATTCTTGGACGAAAGCAGCACCGATGTAGAAGACATCACCACTGAAGTACTAGAAGAAGCTGATGAGCACCTTATATGCTATACAGCTACTGCAGGCTCAGCTGTAACTATCACAGACAAAGATGGAAATGGATTAGATCTAGGACTCGCGGCAGATGTGACTACTACTGATGTAGCAAATGGTTCATTTACCATTAGCCTTAAGCACCAACCTGGAATAAAAAACGGCAGTTGTGATATAGGCGAAACAGATGCAGAAGTAGCTTTTATACTGGAAGTGAAATAGAGAAAAAAGAGTACGAGTAGCCTATTTATAGGGCAATATAGGCTGCTCTACCTCTGATTTATAATTATCTATTTTCTGCACATAGCAGCCTAACCAATCAGGCTCCAAAAGTGAAAACCTATTTATGCCAAAAAAGAATCCCTAGAACTGGCTTACTTGCACTTTACCTCATTTTTGCTTAACTTTGATAAAATCTAAATAAATTTATATGCCATCGAACTTAAAACAAATTATCGCAGCTTATGTGCCTTCTAAGGCCAGTAACATTGCACTTTCGCTAGCAAAAGCCCTTGCTCAAAATTACAAAGCTCGTCTCACTGTTATTAATGTGAATCCAGATAAGACTGAGCCTGGAATAGTACAAAAAGGAATAGCAAGTGTAATGGGTGAAGGCAATTCTGCTTTTGGATTTGTAGAAAAATTAGGAAAACCATACAAGGAAATTCTAAATCTTGAAAATGCTATAAATGCTGATTTAATAGTAATGGGCTCACACGGAAGCAAAGAGCGAGACCCAGAATGGATTGGAGGCAATTCATTCAAAGTACTTTCGGGATCTGCTTGTCCAGTATTAGTGTTGCCAGAAGATTTTCATGGCAATGGGTTTAGTACCATCGTTTTACCATTATCTGATTCTAGCGAAACCCGTCAAAAGGTCACTTTTACTGTAGATATAGCAAAAAAATTCGGAGCTAAAATTCATATTTTAGTGGTAAATAAAGATGAAGATCCTCAAATTTTATATCGCTTAAAAGTATACGGCAATCAAGTACAAAAATATTGTGAAAGCCAAGAAGTAGATTTTGTAAGAGAGGAGATTTACAATAAGAATATTGCAAATGCTTGTGCAGATTATGCCAAAGAGGTAAATGCAGACTTGATCTGTATTATGAGCGAGAGGGAATCGCCTACAGGTTATTTCTTAGGACACTACGCACAGCAGTTGTTAAACGAAGCCAATACCCCTGTGCTCACAATTCATGCCAAAGACTTTCAAATAGTCGGTGAAGCAGGTTACTAAGTAAAACTAATTAGTCGAAAAAGTTGTTCAGTATCAGCTACGTCTGTAGCTTTTTGCTTGCCATCATCTGCTATCATTTTCAACTGTCCCATATTTTGGGACAACTCACTTCCTTCTTTATTTAACTTAGTTTTTAATGCATTCCAGTATTTCCTAGGACGGGGACTATCAGTAAGTATAGCAATCACATCTACAATAGAAAAATACCACTTTTCAGAATCTTCATCCCATTGTGTTCTCACTTGCTTCTCTTCAAATAGTTTTATGGCAGTTTCTTTGGTCATAGTTTTACCCAACGATAGAATGTCAATATAACGAAAAGATAGTTATGAAGGAAACTTTCACCACCTAGGAAAAACTCAGCCTAATCTTCTCCACCTCATTAGCCCATACTTTATCTCCATCGCTAATGTCTGCTATGGACTTGATCTTGGCTAGAAGTTCTTCTACTTTTTTAGATGATTTTAGCGGTCTGCGGTATTCCAATGCTTTAGCAGCGGTGAGTTGCTCTATGGCCTGTATGCGTTCTACGTTTTCTACTACACGTAAGCATTTGGTAGCAGCATTAGCTCCCATACTCACGTGGTCTTCTTGTCCGTTGCTACTTTCTATGGTATCTACACTACTTGGCGTACAAAGTTGCTTATTTTGACTTACGATACTGGCAGCTAGGTATTGTGCTATCATCAGCCCACTCTCTAACCCTGGATTACCGGTGAGGAATTCTGGCAAGCCTCTTTTACCTTCTACCAGTCTGTAGATTCTACGTTCCGCAATACTGCCTATCTCTGCTATGGCTATAGCTAGATAGTCCAACTGCAAGGCTAACGGCTGTCCGTGAAAGTTGCCTGCACTCAGCACGAGGTCTTCGTCTGGAAACACATTTGGGTTATCTGTCACAGAGTTTATTTCAGTCTCAAAAACTGCTTTCACATGGGCAACGGCATCTTTACTAGCTCCGTGTACTTGTGGCACACATCGCATACTGTACGGATCTTGTACGTGTACTTTATCTTGTGCTAGTATTTCGCTTCCTTCTAGATGTTCCAGTATTGTTTTAGCAGTATGTAGCTGTCCTTTGTGTGGTCGAATCTGGTGACTATAAGCCAAGAAAGCTTCCTTTCTCCCATCATACGCGTCTAGGCACATAGCAGCATTCAGGTCTGCACGAGCTAGGATATCTTCTGCTTTGAATAAGCACTGCAATCCATATGCCTGCATAAACTGTGTACCGTTGATTAAAGCAAGTCCTTCCTTAGGACCTAATGTCAAATTAGACGATTGAGGTTTTATGGCCTCACCCCAGACCCCTCTCCCAGAGCGAGGAGTCTGAGTGTCCCAAATCTCTCCTTCGCCTATAAGCGGCAGAGCCAAATGACTCAATGGAGCTAAATCTCCACTAGCTCCCAAGCTACCTAGTTCGTATATCACGGGAATAGTGTCGTTATTATAAAACTCAATGAGCTTCTCTACCGTGGCTAGCTGCACACCACTATGTCCATAGCTTAGACTCTGAGCTTTGAGCAGTAACATCAGTTTTACTATATCTCTAGGCACATAGTCTCCAGCCCCACACGCATGTGAGCGAAGTAGATTTATCTGTAGCTGAGTTAGGTCTTTTTTATCTATCTCAGTGTTGCACAGCGAGCCAAAACCGGTATTAACACCGTAAATAGGCGGTCCGTCTTGAGCTACCTTCTGAAGTAGGTAGATATTGCACTTTTCTATTTTAGCTTTAGCGGATGCAGAAAGGCTTACTTTCTCTCCACTTACTACTATGCTTCTTATCTCTTCTAGGCTATGATACTCGGATAGTTCCATTATTATGGCGAAGTTATGCTTCGTAAAGTAAATAGTAAATAATTATTGGTTAAAAATAATGGTCTGTTACCTATTTGGCACTCTATTTTTTTTTCTAATTAAGACTTATTTTTAAATAGTCCATCGTTTTACTACACATTTTGAAACGTCTAGTTTCAATCGTAATGTTTAGCAATCAATTCTCACCCATTTCTACTCTGTAGAGCCAACTTAGTAATAGCCGCTTTAGTGTTTTCTGGGAAATCGCCCTTCATCATCCAGTCATAGTAGCCTCTATTTTCTTTGAACACCTCTATTACTTTCTGACCTTTGTACTTACCAAAGTTAAAGTACGCTTCTCCATTGTCACCTCGTTTTATACGTCTAGCAAAGTCATAAAACTCACTATCTCCGCTAAAAGCATTCAAAAAATCAATATCTCCTTCTAGTTCATCGTAATGATCTACCTGTGCTTTTATTATTTCCCAAGTTGCAACGGTATCCGCTTTGGCACTATGTGCATCTACGAGCTCTTTACCACAATACTTTTGGTATGCTGCACCAAGGTTACGTGGCTCCATTTTATGGAAGATACGTTGGGCATCTATAAATTTCCTATTAGTATCAAAAGCTACCCCTGCTCTATAAAACTCCTCTGTAAGCATAGGAAAATCAAAACGGTTACTATTAAACCCACCAAAATCGCAATTTCCTAAAAAAGAATTAAGAGCATTAGAAAACTCAAGAAACGTTGGTTTACCTATGACATCCTTATCCCATATTCCGTGGATTTGCGAAACTTCAGGAGGAATAGGAACTGTTGGATTCAAAACCTGATGCAGATGCTCTTCGCTTCCATCTGGTTGTATTTTAATGCAATAAAGCTCTACTATCCTATCAGTAGCAACTTGTATTCCTGTGGTCTCTAAATCAAAAACCACAAGGGGTTTGGTCAGCGTAATGTTCACATAGCAAAAATAAGTAGGCGAAAAATAGAATTCTATTTTTAGTACTGCAGGTTGTCCACTAATTATGGTACTTGCAGAGCGGAATCTTATCTACAGTCAACTCTAAAACACCCAAACAACCTTAGTTTTGATCCCATACAACTTAAATAATTACACGTAATTATTCGCTTATATGAAAAAAATAACAATCATAGGTGGAGGCCCGGCAGCACTTATGCTTGCAGCACAGCTAGATACAGAGAAGTATCAAGTAACGCTTTATGATAAGAAAAAAGCAGTAGGTCGTAAGTTTTTGGTAGCTGGTGAAGGTGGATTGAATCTGACTTTTCACTCAGACCTAGAAGAACTCATTGCCCAGTATTTCCCTAGTGCATTTATGACTTCTAGCCTAATGCAGTTTACCAATGAAGATTTGAGAAACTGGCTCAACAATATTGAGGTCCCTACGTTTGTAGGGTCTAGCAATCGAGTGTTTCCTGAGGCAGGGCTTAAACCAATAGAAGTACTCAATAAACTAGTAGAACATATACAAAGTAAGAATGTAAAATTTAAACTGGATACCGAATGGACTGGCTGGAATAAGAAAGGACACCTATGCTTTAAAGACTCTGACGACGTTGAGTCCGACATCACCATATTCGCCTTGGGTGGAGCTAGCTGGAAGGTGACAGGTTCTGATGGCGAATGGGCGAAAAACTTCGAAGAACCTGGGATAAACATACTTCCATTTAGAGCCGCCAACTGTGCTTTTGCTATAGAATGGAATAAGAACTTTATCTCTACACACGAGGGAAAACCGCTGAAGAATATTGTGTTAAAATATAAAAAGCAATCTTCTAAAGGAGAATTGGTCATTTCTAAATTTGGACTAGAAGGAAATGCTCTATATGCTCTTAGTCGTAGTATTCAAGACGAACTACTCACTAAGAAAAGTGTAAGCATAAAACTGGACCTTAAGCCAACGATGACCGTGAGTCAAATCAAAGCTAAATACAAGAAATCTAAACTCACTCAGGTGACAGACATTCTAAAAGAGGATTTGAACCTAGACCGCACCGCCATTGCCCTCCTAAAACAATACTCTGACAAAGAAACGTTTGTAGACATTAACCTACTTGCAGGTATTATTAAATCTGTACCCATCACCATAGCTGCAACTGATGATATAGATAAAGCTATTTCTACTTTGGGTGCTATTGCTTTAGATGAAGTAGATGCCAATTTTCAATTAAAGAAGATCCCTCACTCCTATGCTATAGGTGAGATGCTAGACTGGTACGCTCCTACGGGAGGCTACTTGCTTCAAGGCTGTTTCAGTATGGGATTTGCCTTAGCTAAACATTTGAATGAATTAGAGGTAGAGTAAAGGTGCTGTGGTAGCTAGCTGCTGCTAATTGCGGCATAGAGATAGTAGCTACTAGATCCTATCTTGCGGATAATGACAGAAGGGTCACATTCATAAATAAGTGAGTCTGTGAATATGCCAATTTTGACGTCCTGCTTTTGATTTAATCCTTTGATATTCATAATATTGTTTAAATTTGGTACATATATACAAGTGTTAGGTGCAAGTGTTGTTAACAAATTCAGAGAATGAAAAACATAATAATTATTTTAAAGTTAATTGCCTACGGATTATTAATCCCTTTGATTGTTTGTTTATTGGCTGATTTGGGAATAAAAATGTCATGCAAATACTATTGGGGAGAAGAATATTTATTAGGGCATGCTGGCTTTAAACTTGGGATGTGGCTTTTGTCTTTAACATTTTACCTAACTTTAGTTTATTATACATTTTGCGTATTATACAAAATAGTTAAAAGGGACTCGGGAAGGTATTTATTATTAGCAATTTTCATAATCCTTCCAATCATAGAATATAGTATTAGTTCTCGCTATGACTTCCGAATTACTATTAGTTTTGCAATTTTCCACGTAACATATTATGCACTATTTTTTATAATGAGATTTATTTTCAATTTGATTATATTAAAACATTTGTTTAAAAATAATGGGCAGAAGGTATAAGATAAAGACATAAAACACCAGCACCTAACAGCACCTACAAAAAAATTGGCGGTTCTGTGGTTAGATGAAGCTTTGTGCTTCGTATCAAGTTTTGTAGTCGCAGAAAGTTTAGTGCTTCGTAATCGCCAACTTCTTGTAGCTGCAAACCGTTAGCCACAATGCAAAGATTGATAAACGCTCTATAAAAAAATTCCTTACCAAGTAAGTATATACCTGATAAGGAATTCATCAATTAGGGCTAAATAATACAACTTTAAAAGTTATATATAAGTTGTATTCCTGTTGAAACTGTATTTATTTTTTGCTCAACATCAATTCCCTCAACTGTAAATTTAGAATTTGTAGCAAAATAACTTGAGTATAACCCTAAGCCAAATGTGTTATTTATCTTGTAGTTTAAAGAAACTTTACCTTGATAAGCAAAAGAATTTTGAGAACCACCTGTCCTTGTTTCTTCATAAGGAGAAGAACTGCTTACCGCTATGTGTTCTTCTGCTCCTTGAACATTAGCAACCCCAAGCCCAAGTTGTCCTTGAACATAAAATTTATCACTTAAATCAATAGAATATTCAGGAGCTATCAAGAATGATAAAACCGAATAACTT
>JBDNFQ010000337.1:0-1902 GCA_041689715.1 Bacteroidia bacterium | reverse complement strand
GCCAATATTATAAAATTACCCAATATATCTGCATCTGTACCACAGCTCAAAGAGACCATAAAAGAACTTCAAGCTAAAGGATATAAGATTCCTAACTATCCGGACAATCCTAGTACTGAAGAGGAGAAAGCTATAGCTGCTAAGTATGGCAAGTGCAAAGGAAGTGCAGTGAATCCTGTACTTAGAGAAGGTAATTCGGATAGACGAGCACCTAAGGCAGTAAAAAACTACGCTAAGAAAAATCCGCATAGAATGGGCAAGTGGTCTGCAGATAGTCAGACTAAAGTAAGCACAATGAGTGCAGGAGATTTTAGACACAATGAGAAATCTATCACGGTAGCAGATGCTACTACTTTTACGATAGTACATACAGATACTGCTGGCAATAAAACGGAACTGAGAGGAGCAAGCCCGCTACTAGCAGGTGAGGTGATAGATGCTACGTATATGAGCAAGAAGGCTCTGATGGCGTTTTTAGAAAGCTGTATAGCCGATACTCAAAAGGATGGAACGCTCTTGTCTCTGCATATGAAAGCTACTATGATGAAGGTTTCTGACCCTATCATTTTTGGTCATGCGGTGAGAGTGTACTTTGATGAATTATACAAGAAACACGGAGATACTTTTGCTTCTTTAGAGGTAAACTTAAGCCATGGCTTTGGTAACCTAGTAAGTAAACTAGACGAACTAGATGCTGCTAAGAAAGCAGAAATACTGGCAGATATAGCAGCCGTAATGGATGCACAGCCAGACCTAAGTATGGTGAATAGTGATAAGGGAATCACAAACTTACACGTGCCTAGTGACGTAATTATAGATGCAAGTATGCCAGCTATGATTAGAAATGGCGGTAGAGTTTGGGATAAGAATGGAGATGAAGGAGATACCAATGCTATCATCCCAGATAGTAGTTATGCTTCTGTATTTAGTGCTACTATAGATTTCTGTAAAACGAATGGAGCCTTTGACCCTACTACTATGGGTACGGTACCTAATGTAGGACTAATGGCTCAAAAAGCGGAGGAATATGGCAGCCACGATAAGACCTTTGAACTAGATAAAGCGGGAACGGTAGAAGTAATAGATGAAAGTGGGAATGTGCTACTGACTAATACTATAGAGGCAGGAGATATCTGGAGAATGTGCCAGGTGAAAGATGCCCCAATACAAGACTGGGTAAAGCTAGCCGTAAATAGAGCAAAAGCTACTGGAAGTCCTATCGTCTTTTGGCTAGATGAAGATAGAGCACACGACGCACAGCTTATCCTAAAGGTAAATACATATCTGAAAGAGTATGATACTGCTGGATGCGAGATACACATCATGAGCCCAGAGAAAGCTACTCACTATACGCTAGACAGAGTGAAAAAAGGCGAGGAAACTATCTCAGTAACGGGTAATGTATTACGAGATTATTTAACTGATTTATTCCCGATACTGGAACTAGGTACTAGTGCTAAGATGCTAAGTATAGTTCCCCTAATGAATGGCGGAGGCTTATTCGAAACGGGAGCAGGAGGTAGTGCACCTAAACACGTAGAGCAGCTAGTAGACCAAAACTACTTACGTTGGGATTCGCTAGGTGAGTTTTTAGCACTTGCAGTGAGTTTAGAGCATTTGAGTGACAGATATGATAATCCAAAAGCTAAAGTGCTAGCAGACGCATTAGGCGATGCTACTGAGAAGTTTTTAGAAAAGGATAAATCACCTGCTCGTAAACTGGGCAGTATAGACAATAGAGGTTCGCACTTTTACTTAGCTATGTACTGGGCAGAAGCACTAGCACAGCAAGATGATGATGCAGAGCTTAGAGCTAAATTTGGTCCTATAGCAGAACTACTAGGAAGTAACGAAACCCGAATAAATGAAGAGCTAATAGCTGTACAAGGTCACGCCGTAGAT
>JBDNFQ010000336.1:0-1746 GCA_041689715.1 Bacteroidia bacterium | reverse complement strand
GACTTACTGCTCATACTTTCCTTTGCTTGGGTAGGATTACTGTTTGGGTTTATGAGTCTTTGGGATATAGAAAAAATCTTAAAACGATATTTGATTAAATCCCGACTAAAGGGGCTGCTCCGGTACCGATTTTCAGTGCCTATATTCTCCTCAGTACTCTTGTTTATTGGTAGCTTTGGTATCTATCTGGGGAGGTATTTACGGTGGAATAGTTGGGATATTATCGCAGAGCCATTTGCTTTAATCTATGACATAGGAGACCGATTTATCAATCCGTTTGAGCATCCTCGTACGTGGGGAGTGACCTTGCTTATGGGCTTGTTTCTCAACTTGGTGTATTGGTCACTCAGATTGATTAAATATAGAAAACATTAAAGTTTGAACTCGCCTCGAGGCGAGTTCTTATATGTATGAAAAAGCGAGTTCTTATATGTATGAGAAAGCGAGTTCTTATATGTATAAAAAAGCGAGTTCTTACAGCAATCAGATATTATCATTAAATTGCCACGAATGAATGCCGATTACCTCAACAGTGCCAAGCAGCAGTTTCAATACTACAAACAGATAGGCGATAAGACGATGGCTCAGCTCAGTGATGAGCAGCTTTACTGGCAGTATAATGATGCCAGTAATAGTATAGCCATACTAGTAAAACACCTGTGGGGTAATATGATGAGCCGCTGGACAGATTTTCTGACCACAGACGGGGAAAAGGATTTCAGAAAACGAGACGAAGAATTTAAATTATCCGTAGGTCCAAGCCTCCAAGGCGTGGACACGGATATCGCAGAAGGCGTGGACAATGACACCGAAGGCGTGGACAATGACACCGAAGGCGTGGACAATACCGCCGATGGCGTGAACACGGATATCGCTGAAGGCGTGGATACAAATATCGCCGAAGGCGTGGACAAGAACGTGAGAGATGTTACGAACGAACACAGCAGAGCTGTGATTACAGAAAGATGGGAACTAGGCTGGGCGTGTTTATTCACAGCATTAGATTCCATCAATGAAGAAAATTTTGACATTACGGTCTATATCCGTAACCAAGGGCACACTATCCCCGAAGCGGTAAACAGGCAAATGATGCACTATGCGTATCACGTAGGGCAGATGGTATATTTAGGTAGAATTATGAAAGGTGAAGACTGGCAAAGTCTCTCCATCCCTAAAGGAAATAGCAAAGTGTACAATGCCGAGAAGTTTGCCCAAGAAAAAGGGAAGAGGCATTTTACGGATGAGTATTTGAAGTAGTTAATTGATTAGTTAATTGGTTGAATAGTGTATGATTTTATTTGGTAGGAAAAAGAGGAGACTCAGACTTGTTATGGTGCTAAACAGAACTAAAGAGCTACTAGAAGAATATAATAATATTTCCTTTGATGGATTTAGTCCAAGTGAGGTCGCGTTGGATTTAGGTATTCTTATTACTCAATTAGAATTAGATAAAAATTTTGATAAACTTAGATTAGTTGTTCTATTTGCACCTACAGGGATATTTCAGGAATGTGCAATGGCAAATGATTGGCACAGCGAATACATGGAATTGTCTTCAAAGTTTGATTACTTGATTGATAGAGTCTAATGTCTAACTTCTAAAATCTAACTTCTCTCTTCCTAATACTCTAAAACACACCCCACAGCCTCAGTCGTGGCTAGCTCAGGCTTGTTTCCTGCTAATACAGCATCTATTGCGTCCACTAGATAATGCTTGTCCCATTGCTGCTTATAGCTGCCTAGTGT